>JAEUUX010000126.1 GCA_016787295.1 Chitinophagales bacterium | reverse complement strand
TCGAAGGAATGTTTGGACGAGGTGTTGGAAAAAACAACAAATTTTCATACCATGCTATTGTATTTTTATCATCAAAAATAATTATAACATCTTTGTCGGAGTCATTATCCATATCTGCTATTTGCATAAAACGTATATTGTTAATAGCAGAATCTATAGTATGAGATAACTCATTCATGCCTTGATTATTTTCATACCAAACTAATTTACTCCTAAAACCAGTGGTAGTAATAATATCCATATCGGAATCATTGTCCAAATCGCTACTATACACAGGAGTTATCCAATCTAATCGATTGATCTTTTGAGGCTCACTAAAGTTACCATTGCCATCGTTCATTAATACAACAATGTTCAAGCTATTATCAAAGTATGATAAAACGAATATATCAATGTCGTTATCACTGTCTATGTCGCTTAGAATTGGATTTCCATAGCTTATATTGATAGGAATTATTGACTTTTCGACAAATTGATTGTTATTGTTGTTTAGATACCATGCCAATTCATTTCCCATTAAAGAGGCTGCTAAAATATCGTTATATCCATCATTATTTATGTCATAAACAGTTGCAAATGTTATGTTATCTGAAATTGTAGTACTAATTTGGTGTTGAACAAAATATCCGCTACCATCATTTTCATACCAATCTATAGCATGACCAACTACTATTATATCTAAATCCATATCTTTGTCTATATCTGTAATATCTATGTGAAAAGGCATACTCGAGTAAGCTGCAATTTCCTGTTGCATTCCAAAGTTGCCATTGCCATCATTTTTATACCAGATAACTTGTTTTTCCTCACCGCATAATACAACATCGATATCTCCGTCATTGTCTAAATCGGCAATGCTATTGCTGTCTATATTCCTCACACCTTCTGCTATAATATGTTCATGTTCAAAAATAAAATAACCATTATTTTCATACCAAACTATTGATTGATTGCCTTGAGCAAAAGATAGCACATCATTATCGCCATCACGGTCAATATCTGCTACATGAACACCTGTCGTCATATTGGCATTAGAACTAACTACCTGCTGCTCCCCAAAAGTAGTTTGTCCAAAAGCAGACAGAGCCGCTATGCAATAATAAATTGTTAGATATAGCATAAAAGATAAATTTTTCTTCATAATACGGTTATTTTTAAAGTTACAAAAACGATAAATCTTGTACAAAGATAGCTTTTCTTCCCCAAACCGCCAAACAAATCACTATTTTTTACCATAATACTTGCTTTCTGATTGCGAAAGGACAAAAAAAGCGGACTACCTTGTTATAGGCAGTCCGTTTGGGTCTATGTTTTCTGGCTTTATGGGGTTTCAAGGGAGTCTACTTCCCAGTAGATTTTTCGGCAGGAGTTGGTATGGGAGGTGTGTTGGAGTCTTTGTTAACATGCTCTTTCACATAACGATAGTTTTGAGAACAAAGCACATTAATCCAGTCACCACCAATGACCACAAAAACGCATTGTGGATTTTCGCGCGAGCGTTCTACGGCAATTTCCACATCTTTTTTAGTTTCGGGGTCAAATGCTCTGAGCGTATAATTGCGAGTTTGTACTTGGCGATTGGCAATAAGTTTGATACCAGTGGCTTCGTCTGTATGCACCAAATTATCGCCCACGTTCAGCATCATATAATCCAAATTGACGTTGACTATAGCCGTAGCGGTTTCGCTATTAGGCGGTGTAGGAAAATCACTTTTGGGCATACCAAAATCTTCCAGACCAAACTGAGCGAAAGTATTTTGATGGCTGCCCCATACCAAAATTAATAGGACAGCTAAACGAAAAATGTTTTTCATGGCTTGATTTTTATTATTAAGACGCAAAAAACAGACAAAAGGTTTAAAAAAAGGTAAAATTTTGGGCATTTTTTTTATTTTTGCTACCTTTGTGCCTCAAAATAGTAGAATCGTATGAACATAAACATTCGTTGGGCACAAACCGATGCCGATTATGTGGCTGCTTTTGAGTTGGTAAACGAGTTGGCACGCTTTGAACAAGCCCCGCAAGAAGTCACGCTCTCGGTCGAGCAATTTATGCAAGATGGCAAAGGTGACCGAGCTTTGTACCGTCTTTTGGTGGCAACTGTTATTGATGAACAACACCCCAATCCAAGCGTTGTGGGTATGGCTTTGTTCTATTGTATGTATTCAACTTGGAAAGGCAAAATCGTATATTTAGACGATTTGATGGTCACCGAAACCTACCGTCAATATGGCATTGGACAACGGCTTATTGATGCTGTTTTTGCCTATGCCCGCCAAGAAAATGCCCAACAAGTTCGTTGGCACGTCTTGGATTGGAACACTCCTGCCATTCGTTTCTACGAAAAATTGGGTGTCACCATGGAACCCGAATGGATTACCTGTAAAGTGAGCCAAAAAATGTTGACAGAAATGTCACTAAACGACAATAATTTTCAACCATAAGCGTTTTGGCAAGAAAATTATTCCATTGTTCATTAAACCCTCTTACATTTCAACTATCCAAACTTGCATTATTCCGATATTGTGTAACGGTTTTGACAAATATGGAATACACCTCCAACAACCACCAAACGCCACCTAAATAGCTTCATTAAAAAACCAAATCCAATATATGAAACAACTTTTTTTCGTCCTTTGTGTTGTGTGCCTGTCTGCTTTATCTGTTGTGGCACAAAATTCATGGATACCCAAAGGGGCAAATGCTACCACTATTTTGGTAGAACAATTTAAGTATTGCGACCCTAATAGCACACTCTATGGGGTAGATGAAGATTATGAAGATATGCGAGACGAGTTTTTGGAAAAAACCAACGAAAGTTTGGAAAACTACAACCAAAAATTGGGCGAATTATTCAAAAACTATAAGTATAGTTATGAATTGGTAATGTTGGGCAAGGTTGACGAAATGTTTCCCGACAAACAAAAATATCGCTACATGTTGCGTCGCGAACCTTATTTTGGTAAGAAAAAAGTAATAACCAATAGTAGCAGTCAAAGTAGAGAAGACCAGTCTTATTGTGGGTATCGTTATTATTTTTATGACCGTTTAGAAAACAAAAAATTAGCCGCTTATTATTTTTCGGGCGACCAATGGGTGCAAATTCAGCGCATTGTTTTTTGGTTGAATAATGCCAAATAGTTAGGCTATGCCAAAAAGTAAATGAGCCAAATGTGTCTGATAATCAATGACTTATGTATTTTTTATTGTGTTATTGATTGCCAGAAAGCCTATACAGATGCCCTACATATAACAAACCCTTCATGGTTATTAGAACTATGAAGGGTTATATTTTTTTGCGATTAGTATTTTTGTTTCATTACACACTTACCAAAAAAAACGGATTCAATAAATTGGGACGATTATACGTCAGTGGCACATTATCGGGATAAACCATCACAGAAGCTCCTGATTCGGTGGCGATTATTTGTCCTGCTCCCGTATCCCATTCCATAGTGGGCGCAAAACGTGGATATAGATGTGCGCGTCCTTCGGCTACCAAACAAAATTTAATGGAACTCCCCGACGATACAAAATCGACTGTTTTGTAAGTAACTCGTAAAGCGTCAACATATTTTTGCGTTTCTTCGCTTAGGTGCGAACGGCTTGCCACAACCAATACCGTTTCGTTAGGATCAATTGTTTTGGCATGAATGCGTTGGGTGTTGCCAAGACTATCTACTTTGTAACTTCCTTGACCTTCTTGAGCATAATACATATCGTTGCGGGCAGGAACAAAAATAACACCCACAACAGGTTTCCCTTCGTGCAACAAAGCAATATTAACAGTAAACTCTCCGTTACGTTTAATAAACTCTTTTGTGCCGTCCAATGGGTCAACCAACCAACAATAAGTCCAATGCTGACGTACTTCGTAGTCGGTTAATTTGTTTTCTTCCGATATAATAGGAATGTCGGGATATTGTTGTTGTAATGCAGAAACAATAATTTGGTTCGAAGCTCTGTCGGCAAGTGTAAGTGGACTTTTGTCGTCTTTGATTTCCACTACAAATTCGTTGCCGTAGATGTCCATAATGGCTGCTCCTGCTTGACGAGCAATAGTGAGCAGAAAATCGATGTCTATTTGCATAAATAAAAAATATTTTTGGGTGCAAAGGTACGTTTTTTATTTGGCTAATAAGCTGAACTTTCTGATAGCACACGCATAAATTTTAGCTATCAACAACAAAAAGCGTTGTTTTTTTCCTTTAGCGACAATAGTGTTCCATTTGGATTAATAGTCCGATAATAATACATTGATTTATTTGGGCGTTTCCCTGCGGGTCGGGCTGCTACGGGCTTCGCTGCCGCTACGGTGCTTCGCAAGCTACGCACTGGCTAACGCCACCCTCCGCATCCCTAACGCGCTTCGCCATTCGAACAAAAATATCGTTATTTTTTACAGCAAAAACAGCTTTTTTCCGACAAAATAGATAAAACAGAACACCAGAATCAATACAAAAAAACCTATTAACAATTCATTAACAAACATTACCAATTCATTAACACGCTCACTCGGATTATCACTGTACCTTTGCACCAACAAAATTAATCAACCAAAAAAACGTTTTTTATAACATGCGCAAATTAATTGCTTTCGTATTGGTCTCTATGATGACCATTGGTGCATTGACCTCTTGTAACCAAAACCCAAATGCTGAACCAGCAGTAGGTGCTAACAATGCAGATGCAGCAGCAGCAGCAGCTAACACTCCTCCTCCCCCGCCTCCCGGTGCTCAAAACAAAGAAGATTCTATTGCTAATGCTGCCATTGCAGCTATGCCAAAAACTACTGCTAAATTTGACAAAATGGAGCATGATTTTGGTAAAATCAAACAAGGTGACAAAGTAAAATACTCTTTCAAATTGACCAACACAGGTAAAGAACCATTGGTAATTAGTAGTGCAAAAGGCTCTTGTGGTTGTACTGTTCCAAGTTATCCCAAAGAACCTGTTGCTCCCGGTGCTACTGCCAACATCGATGTAGAATTTGATTCTAAAGGCAAAAGCGGTTTGCAAACCAAAACCGTTACTATCAACGCCAATACAGACCCAAATCCTACTCGTTTGACTATCAAAGCTGATATTGCTGGTGGTGAAAATCCTACTGGTGGCACACCTGCTACGGCTGTTCCTGTTCAACCGGGTGGTGGTCACTAAGTTTCATATCTTTCTAACCTTTATTAACGTTGCACAAAAGGCTGTCTCTGGCAAAGAGACAGCCTTTTGTTTTTTTATGATTGTGTTTGTGAAACCTTTGGATTATGGCTCTTTGTGAGTAGCTTTATCCCATACTTCGTAAGAAAGCAGTGATAAAATAGACAACCCTTTGGCTTCTAATAGTTGATTAACCACTGGTAACTTTTGCTCTACCAATTGTTGCAACGTTTTTTCGGCGTTTCCTACTGCTTGGGTCAAAGTTGTGGTGCGGCTCAATTGCGATTGTGTAGGTCGTCCTTGTGCCCACAAGACAGAAGCATAGAGGGAATTTAATTTTTCGCGCAAACGAGCTTCATCATCAATAATCAAACCCTCTTGGTTATAGATCAATGTTTCGTGGAGTTGTGTCAAATCAGCCACTAATGCTTTGGCTTTACTTTGGTCTTGTTCGGGCAAAGTAGCGATTTGATTGGCAAGTTTGGTTTTCAAATCTATCGTAGCCGTAGCGATATACGCCAAACGCTCTATTTGTTCAAACAATTGTCTTTGGGTTTGTTGTTGCAATAAGCGGTCTTCGTTGGTATAAGGTGCTTTGGGGTTGTCCATAATGGTGATAGGTGTTTCTATCACTTCGTCATTTTTGTTAAACCTCAAGGTGTATGTACCAAAAGGCAAATCGGGACCTTGACTCGCACCCCAACCCATCGTGGGAGCGGTTGCCACGCGAGGCGGAGCATAATTGAGTGGCACTGTAATTTTGTTTAAGCCTTTTCGTTTGCCCGCCGCAATGGTACGCAACACTTTTTTGTTTTCGTCTAATAATTCGATGGTAAAATCGCCCAAAAGGTGTCGTGTTTTTTGATAGTAGACCACAGTTGGTTCAGTAGGCGGATTACTAGCATTGTATTCATCATTCGTGAAAGCACCATAATCTGTTCCCGAAGTTGGAATAATGAAAGGTTTGGGTGTAAAAATGTGGATATTTTGGGATAAAACTTCGGGTGTTAACTCGCGCAAAGGAGTAATGTCGTCAAAAATGATGATTCCGCGACCGTGCGTGGCTAAGATAAGCGCATTATCGCGCTGATGAACTACAATATCGCGTACTGCCACTTTGGGTACTTTGTTGTTGTGGTCTAAGTGGATAAAATGCTGTCCGCCATCTATGGACAAATACAAGCCAAATTCTGTTCCTACAAACAACAAGTTGGGATTTTTGAGGTCTTGACGAACCACATGACAATAACCTTTAAGATCTTTTTCGCCCAAACGTTGCCATGTTTTGCCCAAATCTTTGGTGACATAAACATAGCTATTCATATCGCCTTGGGTGTGTCCATCAAAAGTAACAAAAGCAGTTTTGGCATCAAAAATGCCCGCTTCGATGTGACTCACCCAAGTATGGGGCGGCAAACCTTTAATGTTTGCGACTACATTGTTCCATGTTTTTCCGCCATCGGTGGTCAATTGCAAATTACCGTCGTCGGTGCCAACCCACAAGTATTGTTCATTCTTGGGCGACTCTGCAATGGCATAGATGGTACAATGGTTTTCGGCAGAGGAGTTATCTGCGGTTAGCCCACCCGAATTTTCCTGTTCTTGTTTTCCCGGATCATTGGTGGTAAGGTCGGGTGAAAGGCGTTGCCACGAATTTCCTTTGTCGGTGCTGGCAAAGAGAAATTGGGCAGCGATATAAATTTTTTTAGGATTATTGGGGCTGTATACTATAGGTGTATTCCAATTAAAACGATATTTGGGGTCGTTTTCTTCGGGATAGGGTTTGATGTCTTGCGATGATTTGGTGGGCAAATGGAAGCGGCTGATATTGCCACCTTGTGATTCTGCATATACATAATCAGGATTGGAGCGGTCGACAACTACCCAAAAGCCATCTCCGCCAGTAATTGGGTCCCAATGTTTTGACTGCACACCACTCCAAGTGTAGGTGCTTGATGGACCAAACCACGAATTGTTGTCCTGCAAACCGCCATACACGTTGTAGGGTTCTTTCATATCATAATCAACATGATAGAACTGCGAAACGGGCAGGTTGCGCAAAAATATCCATTGTCTACCTTTGTCAAACGAAATAGATACGCCGCCATCTGTTCCCAAAATAAGATTACTCGAATTGTTGGGGTCTACCCAAAGGTCGTGGTGGTCGCCATGCGGACCGTTGATGGGTTCAGTAAAAGTTTCACCACCGTCGGTGGTCAACACCATGCTCAAACCTGCTCGCCAAACGGTATTTTCATCTTTGGGGTCGGCAATAAGTTTGGAGAAATAAAAAGGACGTTCGATAATGTTGCTGTTGGTGCCTTTTTTCTGCCATGTTTCGCCTGCATCATCGGATAGATAGAGAGCTGTTTCGGCACATTCGATGGTGGCATAGATACGTTGTGGATTCGCAGGAGAAACGGCAATGGCGATGCGTCCCATATCACCTTCAGGAAGCCCTTTGGTGAGTTGTTTCCAGGTATTACCGCCATCTATACTTTTGTAAATACCGCTATTTTTGCCACCTGATTCAAAAGCGAAGGCTTTGCGGCGAAACTGCCAAGTGGTGGCATATAGGATATTGGGATTGGAAGGGTCAATACTGAGGTCTGCCGCGCCTGTCTGTGGGTTGATATATAGCGTTTTTTGCCATGTTTTACCACCGTCGGTAGTTTTGTAGATACCTCTATTTTCGTCATCGTTCCACAAATGTCCTGGTGCTGCTACCCAAACAATGTCGGGATTTTTGGGGTGTATGATGATTTTACTGATGCGTTCGGTTTTTTCTAAACCCGAATGAACCCAATTTTCGCCGCCGTCGGTAGATTTGTAAATACCGTCGCCTACCGAAACGGTATTGCGCACCCACGTTTCGCCCGTTCCTACCCAAATGGTATCAGGGTGATTTTGGTCGATAGTAATAGCTCCAATACTTTGGTTATACTTGTCGAAAACAGATTTGAACGTTGTGCCGTAGTTGCGTGTTTTCCACACACCACCGCCTGCCGAGCCAACGTAAAAAGTTGCAGGATTGGCATTGTATACGTCTAAGCAAGCAATGCGTCCGCCCATAATAGCAGGACCTATCTGACGAGCTTTAAAATCGCTCAATAGGCGCGCCTCTAATTTAGGTGTAGTCTCCATATTGGGTGAGTCTTTCTTTTTTTGTGCGTTCAGCGGAATGGATAAGTACCATAACGAAATAAGAAGAACTATGTATTTCATAATATTGAGAAGGTTTTTGGCAGTTTTGAGTGGTAGTTTGGTATATAATTTGGGGGTGATAACTGCTTTATGAACGGTCATTGATAGGGTTATTAGAAACAACCATTAATTAATGCACTGCCACATCGTTGGGCATAAAAATGCTATTAGCGATATTCATGGCATCAAGAAAAGCATCTTTGTTGAGCAGGAAATCGGCGCGTTCTTGTTCAAAATAATAGATAAGATGTTCGGTTGGCATATTACCCACCAACGTATTTTGTGCCATAGGACAGCCTCCAAAACCTTTGATAGCGCCATCAAAACGACGACATCCATTTTCATAGGCAGCATCAATTTTAGGTAGCCAATTGTGGGCTTCGGTGTGGAGGTGTGCGCCAAACTCTATATCAGGAAAAGCATACGTTAGCGAAGCAAAAACCGTTGCTATGTTTTCGGGACTGGCAACTCCCACCGTATCAGCAACAGATATGGTTTCTATGCCCATTTGCACAAAACGGTCTGCCCAATGTTCAACCAACAAAGGATCCCAAAGGTCTCCATACGGATTGCCAAAGCCCATGGAGAGGTAGATAACTAATTCTTTGTTGCGTTGCAAGCAAAGTTCGTGCATGTCTTGCACCAGATTATAGGCTGCGATTTGTGATAAATTGGTATTGCGTTGCTGAAACGTTTCGGAGATAGAAAACGGAAAACCGATGTATGAAATTGTTTCGAAACTAAGAGCTTCGCGCGCACCTCTAAGGTTGGCAACAATTGCCAACAATTTGGTGTCTGTATCGGACAAGTCTAATCCTTCAATGACTTTGGGTGTATCGCGCATTTGTGGAATAAGTTGTGGAGACACAAAACTACCAAAATCGATGGTATCAAAACCAACTTGTAATAAGGTGTTAATATAGGCTATTTTTTTTTCGGTGGGAACAAACTGATTAAGCCCTTGCATGGCATCGCGTGGGCATTCTATTATTTTCATTGGTGTGTAAATTTTAGGGGAAAAATGAAATATATCTATCTTTTTTGAGAAATCGTTTTAAGCAGGTGCATCGGCAATGTCTTGAATGGTATCGGATAAATAAGTAAAAATGCCTTTCTTTTGTTGTTGCGCAATGCGTATCATAGCTTTGGCAACATCTGCGCCTTCTATACCTCTATATTTGCGCCAGCTACCACGCAAGAAGGGTCGTATCCATTTCACCAACACTTTACCTATGCTTTCGCCCGAGCGACTTTCGTTGCGTTCGCCCAACAATATAGATGGCTGAAAGATATGCAAAGACGGAATTGATAACTTTTTGAGGCTATTTTCTAATTCGCCTTTGGTGCGGCTATAAAAAATAGTAGATTTTGCATCGGCACCCAAAGAGGATACCAACAAAAATTGTGCTACCTTATTTTGCACAGCTATTTGAGCGATTTGTAGCGCGTATTCATAGTCAATTCGGTAGAAGCTGGCTTGGCTACCTGCTTTTTTGATAGTTGTGCCAAGACAATAGTATATATCGTCACCTTGTATGGCATCGTTGTAGTTTTGTAATTGTTCGAAATCTATAAGGCGTGTGACAAGTTTGGGGTGTTGTTGTGGCAGCGCACGACGGCTCAATACCACTACTTGCGAATAATAGGGATTTTGGAGTAATTGCTCGACACAGGCATTGCCTACTAAACCTGTGGCACCGACAATCAGTGCTGTTTTTGTTGTACTCATTGTTTATTCAAAGGATTAATTGACCTAATAGGCGGTCTTTTTAGGGCGCAAGTTACAAATTTTTTTGCAGAAATTGTTTAATTGCAAGATTTTCTGCTCATAAAGTGGGGAATTGTAGCAAGAAATAGCGTTTTTTAAGGCGGTATAATAGCATTTTATATAGCTTTTGTGGTGGTTTAGGCTCAAAAACCACCAAATTATCGTACCTTTGCTCCCTCAAAACACGCCTAAATTTCATCGAGCTATTTTTAGATTATGGTTTTTGCATCACCATTCTTTTTATTGGGTTTGATAGTTTTACCTTTTGTGGCATTCTACAAACATCGTCGACAACGTTGGGAACAAGCCGATTTTAGCTTGTCCACCTTAGCAGCCTTTGCGTCTTCGCGACAAAAAATAGGCTGGAAAACAACTGTTCGGCGCTATCTTTGGGGGTTGCCTTTGTTGGCATTGGGATTGGTGTTGGTAGCATTGGCTCGTCCACAAAAAAGCTATACAGACCAAAAAATCCATGCCGACGGCATAGACATCATGCTTTCATTGGATATTTCGGGCAGTATGAAAGCCCAAGATTTTACACCCGACCGTTTGGGAGCAGCCAAAGACTTAGCCATTTCGTTTATCGACAAACGAGCGTATGACCGCATTGGTTTGGTTGTTTTTGGCGGAGAAAGTTTTACACAATGCCCTTTGACCACCGACCACCGCATTTTACAAGCATTGGTAACACAAGTCCGAGAGGGTTTGGTAGAAGATGGAACAGCCATCGGCATGGGCTTGGCAACGGCTGTAACACGCCTCAAAGATAGTGGTGCTAAAAGCAAAGTGGTGATTTTGCTCACCGACGGCGTAAACAATGCGGGTTTTATTGACCCCCGCACCGCTGCCGAGACCGCCCGCGAATTTGGGGTGAAAGTTTATACCATTGGTGTTGGAACACAAGGCGAAGCTCCTTATCCCATACAAAACTTTTTTGGAGCTACTGCTATGCAATATATGAAAGTGGAAATTGACGAAAAACTGTTGCAAGAAATTGCCGACCGAACAGGAGGTAAGTATTTTCGAGCCACCGACAACGCCTCTTTGCGACACATCTACGAAGAAATAGACCAATTAGAAAAAACCGAAATAGAAGTAACTACCATCAAACGATTCACCGAGTTGTTTCCAGTTTTTTTGTGGACGGCTTTGGCTTTGTTGCTTTTGGAATATGTTTTGCGCCAAACTTGGTTGCGAAGCGTTGTTGGTTAATTTTATCCTGAACACTCATTTGGGCTATTCAACTTGTTTCTTCCCCATTTTTTTTCATTATTATCATGTCTTTATTAGATGCCATCGTCTTTTTTGCTTGGTTAGTGTTGCTCTATATGCTATTGCTCATGGTCAGAGAATGGCGCTACAAAGACCAAACTTGTGCCAAATACTTATTGCCTGCTTTTAGCTTTAAGGTCTTGGGTGTATTGCTTTTCGATGCCATTTATGTTTTTTATTATCATGGTGGCGACACCTTAGATTATTATAGGTATTCTTTGGCACTGTATAAAGCGATACACTATGAACCTTTTTTGGGTTTAAAAGTTTTTTTTAGTGAAGCCAATCAATTTGAGCCTTTGACCGACCACATTACGCGCCAATTAGAGGGTTATTATTTTGAAACCAACACTTTTACGGTGGTTAAAATCAGCACGTTGCTCAATTTTTTCACCTTTGGACAGTTTTGGGCAACATCATTATTGTTTGCAACATTAGGTTTTATAGGACTTTGGTCAATGTTTCGGGTTTTTAGTCATTTATATCCACATTTAGAGCGCGAAATGGCTTGGGTTGCTTTGTTTATTCCATCGGTAGCATTTTGGGGGTCGGGCATTATGAAAGACACCATTAGCATGAGTGCTTTGGGAGTGTTGTTATACCTGCTATACAAAGCAATCATTTTGCGCCAAAATATTGTATTTTCATTGCTGTTATTACCTTTTGTATTTTCGGCTGTATGGAGTACAAAACCCTACATTATCATGGCTTTCGCTCCTGCCTTTTTGTTGTGGGTGATACTGCGCTATAAAAACGAAATAGAAGAACGGCGTTTAAGAATAGCTGTTTTTATGGTGATCATGGGTGGATTAGTGTTGATGTACTACCAAATGCAAAGCCAGATAACGGCTTGGAGCAACGAATTGTTTTTCAAGTTTGTGCGAATGGCGATGGGGTTTCACAGTTGGCATAGCTTTTTGAGTCAGCAAGGCGGCGGTTATTCGTTGGGAGAGGTGGAGTTTACGGTTGGTGGTGTTTTGTCAAAGTTCCCTCAATCTGTAATGGTTACTTTGTTTCGTCCGTTTTTGTACGAGGCACGAAGCCCCGTAATGTTGATAACAGCTATAGAAAGTGCTTTATTCCTATTTTTTACGTTGTATGTATTGTTGAAAACGCGTTTTATAGGATTTTTTGTCAAACTTGGTAGCCAACCTTTTGCTTTATTTGCTTTTGTTTTCAGCCTATTATTTGCATTTGCTGTAGGTTTCACTAGTTATAACTTTGGTGCATTAGCCCGCTACAAAATTCCTTGTATGCCTTTTTATTTGGCTGTGTTGTTGGTGGTTTTGAGGGGAAATAATCGGAATAATGAAAAAAGACAATTAGTCAAATAGCTGTTTAACTCATGTTGAACAGCTATTTTTGTGCAATTTTACAAACAAATACACACATTCCTCCCCAAAAAAATCAAAAAAATATTTCATTATTTAGATTAAGTCTAAATAAAGTAGTACCTTTGCACCGATTTTTAATGATTTTAAACCAACAACATGATTCCTAAATTCACCATTATTGCTTTATTGTTTTGTTTTGGCTGCTTTGAACAGCAAACAATCGCTCAAACAACCGAAAATGACACAGCACACCTCAAATTTTTGCCCGAAATAACTATCGTCGGCAAAGGTAGCCGCAGCGACATCCAACAACTACCCGAAATCGTTGGTACAACTATTTATGCAGGTAAAAAAACTTCCTTAATTGTTGTTGACAATGTGCAGGGTAACACAGCTACCAACACCATGCGACAAGTGATGGCGAAGGTGCCGGGCATACACATCTGGGAAAGTGATGCAAGTGGCATACAAATTGGTATAGCTGCACGCGGCTTAAGCCCCAATCGTTCATGGGAATTCAACGTTCGCCAAAATGGTTATGATATTGCTGCCGACCCCTTCGGCTATCCCGAAGCCTACTACAACCCACAACTGCAATCGGTGCAACGAATCGAAGTTGTTCGCGGGCAAGGCGCTTTGCAATATGGTCCGCAGTTTGGGGGAATGATCAATTATATCCTCAAAAATGGTAGCGACATCACGCAGCCTTTTCAGATAGAAACCGAACAAACTATAGGCAGTAATGGCTTGTTTAATTCTTATAATGCCATTGGCGGAAAAACAAAAAAAATCCACTATTACACCTTCTTTGACCACCGAAACGCCGATGCTTGGCGCGACAATAGCCGCTACCACACCAATGCAGGCTTTGGTACCGTGACCTATAAACCTACAACAAAACTATCTGTAACGGCTGAATTGATGCGCTGGAATATGCTTAGTCAACAAGCAGGTGGCTTGACCGACGAGCAATTTGCCGACAACGCACAGCAAAGTTTTCGCAGCCGCAACTGGTTTAACCTCACTTGGACAACAACAGCTTTGATAACAAACTACCAATTTTCAGATGCCACGCGCTTGAACGTGAAACTTTTTGGGATGAATGGCGACCGCAATAGTGTGGGTTTCATGCCATCACAAGGTATTGTAGAACCCGATGCCATCGACTCTACTACTTTGCAATATGGCGCACGCGCCGTCAATATCGACCAATATCGCAACTATGGTATGGAGGCGCGTTTTATTACTGACTATGCTTTGGGAGGACAGAAACACACCTTTAGCGCAGGTTTGCGTGCCTACAATGGTAACACAAAACGCTACAAAAGCAACAACGGAACAACCGGTACGGAATATGATGTAAGCCTAACCAACGACCAATGGGCAAGCAATATTGACTATCGCAGCACCAATGCGGCGGTTTTTGTGGAGAATATATTTAGAGTGAGAGAAAAATTGGCGATTATTCCGGGCATTCGTTACGAATATCTGCGCGGCGCGGCAGACGGATATAATAGCCTCAATGCAGCAAACGAACCTATTTTGTTGCAAAACCAAGAGAGCAACCGTAGCTTTGTTTTGGCAGGCATTGGCAGCGAATGGCATGTCACAAAAAACACCGAAGTATATGCCAATATCAGTCAAGCCTACAGACCCATACAATTTGCAGACCTCACTACACCACCAACAACCGACCAAATCGACCCTAATCTGACCGATGCCAAAGGCTATAATGCCGACTTGGGCTATCGTGGAAAAATTTCAGACTACTTGTTTTTTGATGCCAGCGCCTATTATTTGCAATACAACAACAGAGTCGGAACTATTAAGCAGCAAAATGCCGATGGTAATTTCTATAATTTGAGAACTAATGTGGGGGATAGTCATTCCAAGGGTATTGAGGCAATGGTAGAGTGTAATTTTATGAATATTTTTACGGATAACAGTTCGTATGGCGACCTTAGTGCTTTTGCTTCTTATAGCTATAACGATGCCCGCTACAAAGATTTTAAGGCAACTTCTGTGGTAGATGGTGTGTTACAGGAGAAAAATTATGCCAATAACAAAGTGGAAAACGCACCCGAAAACATCTTGCGAGCGGGTGTTACTTATTCATGGAAATCATTAGCTTTGACAACACAATACAGCTATGTGGACGAAGCCTTCGCCGATGCAAATAATACAGAGACTCCTTCAGCTAACGGACAAAACGGACTTATCCCTTCCTACCAAGTGTGGGACATAACCCTTAGCTACCGCCACAAACAACGTTGGCACATCAAAACAGGTGTCAATAATTTGACCGATGCTCGTTATTTTACGCGCCGTTCGGGTGGTTTTCCTGGCCCTGGCTTGTTGCCTGCCGACGGACGCACTTGGTTTGTGGGCATAGCTTGGAAGTTGTAACATAAAATAATACTATCCTAAAAGACTATTGCTCTATTTAGCTTAAATAATCCAATAATAACACATTGATTTTTTTGGGCGTTTCCCTGCGGGTCGGGCTGCTACGGGCTTCGCTGCCGCTACGGTGCTTCGCAAGCTACGCACTGGCTAACGCCACCCTCCGCATCCCTAACGCGCTTCGCCATTCGAACATTTATATCCTTATTTTTTTACCGCAAAAACAGCTTTTTCCGACAAAATAATTGTAAACTTTTCTTGGACGCAGACACACCTTTTCCCGCCTCTGACCCGCAACGAAGCACGTTTGACCTGATTTGTTAAAAAAAAAACCATCATTACAATAAGATTCTTCCGTAGGATAGGATTTAAACCCTATCCTACGGAAAAATCCCCGCAAAAAAGTACCTTTGACTTGATTCGTTAAAAAAACCTTTCGGAGGTTTCAAACCCCCGAAAGGTTAAACGTGTAGGTATCCTTAACCAGAACATTTTTGACCTATTCCATCACACCGTTTATCTGCAATGAAGCAGGTAAACGGTGTTTTTTTGCATATTTTGCCCCAAAAAAGAAATATATACCCCTCCAAAAAATATTTTTGAGCTATAACGAAAAAAAATGGCTTAAAATGAAACTTTTTTTGATCTGCAAAAAAGCGGGTGTACACCCGCATCGAAGCACCTTTGACCCGCATCGAAGCACCTTCGACCCGCATCGAAGCACCTTCGACCCGCTTCGCAGCACCTTAGACCCGCTTCGCAGCACCTTGGACCCGCTTCGAAGCACCTTTGACCCGCTTCGCAGCAGCTTTGACCCGCTTCGAAGCAGCTTTGACCCGCATCGAAGCAGCTTTGACCCGCATCGAAGCACCTTTGACCCGCATCGAAGTACCTTTGACCCGCATCGAAGCACCTTTGACCCGCTTCGAAGCACCTCTGACCCGCATCGCAGCACCTTCGACCCGCTTCGGAGCACCTTCGACCCGCTTCGGAGCACCTTCGACCCGCATCGAAGCACCTTCGACCCGCATCGAAGCACCTTTGACCCGTATCGAAGCACCTTTGACCCGTATCGAAGCACCTTTGACTTGATTCGTTAAAAAAAACCTTTCGGGGGTTTCAAACCCCCGAAAGGTTAAACACGTAGGTATCATTCGCCAGAACATTTTTGACAATCTTTCCTAATTGCCTTTTTTGTTGCTAGATATACAACTTAAGCGGATATTTTGTAAAAAAATAGGCATAAATCAAAAAAACTCAAAAAATAACTACCCAATGCAACCTTTTACACAATACTTGCGTTACTATTACGTTGAAAGTATCTAAACTTGTGTATTTCTTTTGTGTAACTTTTGTAATGTTTTTGTTTTGCCTTGTAATCTCTTGACTATGAACGACTTATACATTACAATAAAAAAAATTACAAAGAAAAACAACAGCAAGAGATACAACTTCGACATAAAAGTTTTAGCTTTGTCTGATAAATCGCCATTACACCTCATGTTTGCGATAAACCTTGTTTTTTTTATTTGTTGTTATGCACGCTATCCTCTACTTTTGCCAATACTTAGCTGTTCTTTTTTCATAATTTTAAATAAAATTATCATGAAAAACCCCTTTTTCCTTGTTGCCCGAGCAGCAACACCGACCCGATTCTCTGTATTTTTCTCTCGTGTTCTTTCCTTTGGTAGAACCGCAATGCTTTTGTTTCTTATTATCTGCGCCATATGTGGAAGTGGGCAGGATACTAACGGACAAGAAAGTAGTTCTTTCTGTGGTGTGATTACAAAACCACCATTATCAAATTGGCAACTTGGAAACGAAATCTATTATGATCGTTTTAATAATGCCTATACCCTAAATGAACTTATCATAAAACGATCTGCGTTATTAGGTTCTCCTTGTGTAGATGATGGTTTTTTTGACCTTGTATTTGAAGAAGATGCTAATGCAACTTGGACACTTACTGAACAGGCTACAATATGTGAGGTATTCAGCTATTTATCAAGCATAATGCCTCCTACTAGCGTTAATATTCCATAAGGGTCATAAAAACACCTAACCTATCTCCGGGGGTATTGGGGCAAGGAACGCCTTTTTGGAATGATAATGCTTGTGGATTTAGCAATACAACCATATACGAAGCCTTATCAGGAGTCTCTTTTCCAGATGAATTGGCACATGGATTAATCGAAATTCGCCATTTTACTTCTAGTAGCAATTATAATTGGCATACAACAGATGAAGATAACGGAGACGAACCTAATCTACAAGAGAGTGAAATAGATCTTTATACAGTTGCATTACATGAAGCATTACATATTTTGGGGTTTGCTTCACGAATATCTTCAAATGGGAGTCCTACTGTTAATACAAATGGGGCGGCATATTCACAATGGGATGCTTATCTATATGGTACTAATGCTAATGGAGACCTTAGCCCTCTTATTGTATATAGTAATTCTCCTACTGATGAATGTTGTTCAAAAGTAATTTTCAATGCAGAACAATTTTCGGATATGCCCAATGATTTAATGACCAACTGTTCTGTCTTTTTTTCTACTGATAATGGAGTATCTACATTAGCTCCTGTTAACAGTAGCCAAGCAGGTTCTGATAATATGATTAATCGCCTATCGCATTTTGAAAGCGCGTGTAATTCTACTTCTTCAGAAGATTATGTGATGAACCCTACAATAGATGAAGATGAGGAAGTAGTTCGCCGTGAGTTAACTCCAACAGAACAAAGTATTCTACCATATTTAGGGTATCCTTCTAGTGGCATTAATGCTTGTATAAGTTCATTAGTTAATGACAACTACACGGTTTTTATCTCAGCTGCAACAGATTTGTCTATTTCCACTGCCGAACTCTTGTCTAATGACGTAATATCAAATGGGGCTGATATAGCTATAGAATTGCAGGATAACTGTGGGAATTTATTAAACATTGCAGGACAACAGGGCGCTACTGTAGATTATGATGCCAACCAAAGCTTAATTACTGTTCATCCTATATTACCAGGTATCTACACTTTCTGTTATTCTGTGAGCTGTGACGGGCAATGTGAAACTGCTACTGTGTCGATACTAGTAATTGATGCTCCTATATCTACTAATTGTACTAATGCAAATTGTAATTTGGTGTGCTATGGAGATTTTGAAAATTTTACGCCTGCATGGAATGGATATGGAGAGCAAATTAGTTCCCTCTTTAATCAAGTTGAAACAACAACCGATATAGGACCCTACACCACATCATCAGGTGATAATCAATATGTCGTTTTTGCGAAAAATTATAATCCTAACTATACTGATAATGTAGAGAATGTTGCTTTACCTTTATGGTATCCCATCAAAAATGGGTGTACTGCTACAATAAGTTTTGATATGGCTAGTCATCTGCCTGCACACGCCTTTAATGCCATTACGCCACAAATTTCTATATTTGCTGTCACTGTAAACCCAGATGCTTGTGTCAATAACCAAGCACTTAACTACCCTGCTGATTTTTTTGCGTGTCCTGATAATACTCCTATACCTTTATGTAATTCGTCGGCATATAAAATTATTTGCGATGTGCCAATAACAGCGCAATCCATACCCTCCCAGCAACCATTTGATATTGCAGGCAATTTTCAACCTTATTCTTTTCAGTGGACAAATAATACTGGTTATGACATTAATAATTTGCTAATAGTACCAACAACGCTACTGGGAGGAAACCTCACTATAGACAACAATTTTTATTTAGACAATGTAGTGATACAAACTGACTGCTTTCCAAGAGTAAGTGTCACTCCGACCGTTACTCGTGATTGTGTTACTAACAGTAACTATATTGACTATTCCATTTGTTTCAATAGTGTTGACCCCGATGTAACTTCAGTAAACGTTACATTTAAACCAACCACTAATAGCAATATTGGCATTTCATTACTTAGTGACGATATTGATAATAATGGTAATGTTAGTTTTAGTTTAACAAACGGAGAATGTATAAATTGGTCTTTACAGGTTGCAATACCCTGTAGCACAAGCCTGGATGAAGAAATTCCAATAACTTTAAATTTAGTCAGTTCTGTTCCTAACGTGCCGGTTCCTTGCATTCAAACCGATGAACCTACAGCTAACATTATATTTACAGAAAGTTGTTTTGCTCAAATCAATGGAATTACTTCTTTTTGTGATGGACAAACAGGAATCTTAACTGCTATAGGTGGTATCAATTATACTTGGAACACTGGTGCGACCACACCCAGCATTACTGTCTCCACTGCTGATACCTACTCCGTCACTGTAACCAATGCACAAGGCTGTAGTGCAACCGCTTCTGCTACAGTTGCCGTCAACCCACTGCCCAATATAACCACCACCGCAACCCAACCCACCTGCGGTTTGAGCAACGGTAGCATTTCCGTAACGCCAACAGGTGGAAATTACACCTGGACGGGCGGATTGTCGGGCAGTAATCCAACAGACGTAGCGGCGGGTACTTACACTGTTACGGTTACTTCGGGTGGTTGTAGTTCAACAACATCGGTTACACTAAATACATCTACAGCACTAACGGCAACAGCCACCGCAACCCAACCCACTTGCGGTTTGAGCAATGGTAGCATTTCTATAACGCCAACAAACGGCACTTACGCATGGGAGGATGGTAGCTTATCAGGCAACAACCCAACAGACATAGCGGCGGGTACTTACACTGTTACGGTTACTTCGGGTGGTTGTAGTTCAACAGCATCGGTTACACTAAATACATCTACAGCACTAACGGCAACAGCCACCGCAACCCAACCCACTTGCGGTTTGAGCAACGGTAGCATTTC
>JAEUUX010000036.1 GCA_016787295.1 Chitinophagales bacterium | reverse complement strand
ATATTAAAATTTAACCCTTCGGAGGTTCAAAACTTCCGAAGGGTTTTTCAATCAATCATGTCACCATACATACACAACAAAACCCATCGGATGTCGCTATAACATCCGATGGGTTTGTTTATGCCCTTATTTCTTAGCCTGTTTAAATTTATCAATTGCCTCCTTAATCTGTCGAGCGGCATTAGGGAACAATGACACATTGTAAGGGAACAATTGCCGAAATACATTGGGTTTTTGTCTAAATCCACTTGTCTATATTAAAATTTAACCCTTCGGGGGGTTTAAACCCCCGAAGGGTTAATACTCCACTTAGGCAGACTACACAACCTTTATTCCACAATACTTGTTTTTTTGCTCAATGAAAAATGCCAAATGAACAGAGCTACCTCACTGTGAGACGAAAACCGTTGATGCGGTTGCGATTAGTGGGTATGTCATGATCGCGATAAGTGATACGACAGCCTTCAGCAGAGTTACTCCAACCGCCACCGCGCAATATGCGGTCAGTGCCGTTATTTGAACCAGTAGGGTTATTAACAGGGCTATTTTTGTAATAATCCTCGCTATACCAATCACTACACCATTCCCACACATTGCCGCTCATGTCATATAAACCTAACTCGTTAGGTTCTTTTTGACCTACCTGATGTGTTCGCTGACCACTATTGTCACTATACCACGCCACTATATCAACATCATTGCTTCCTGCGTATTTATAGCCTTTACTCTTATTGCCTCCGCGCGCGGCATATTCCCATTGGGCTTCTGTCGGTAGGTGGTAGCTTTGGTTTGTGTGCTTGTTTAGTTTTTGCAAAAACACTTGTATGTCGTCCCAACTCACATTTTCCACGGGGCATTGTGGACAGTCACTAAAATGGCTGGGATTATTGCCCATAATGGTCTGCCATTGTGCTTGGGTTACTTCGTACCTACTTATATAAAAATCGTTTAGTATCACTTCATGAGTGGGTTTCTCCTCAATGGATCCATCAGTACTACCCATTTCAAAAGCACCGCCTTCTACTTTTACCATTTGCGAGTCTATTTTTGCTATTATTGGGGGGTAGGGCGAGTGAGAGGGTGTGGTAATACTGACGACAAAGTCATACACAAAAGGCGCTACTATCTTCATAAAAAACAACAAAAGTAATAAGCCTCCTATTCCCTTAGCCGTTCTTTGCATCCATTGCTGGTTACTTTTGGAGTTTTGTTGGATGAGTACCTCCAATTCGAGCTGTAGGTTTTCAAGCTCTTGGTCATTGGGTTTTATCTGTAGCGTTTTTCGGGCAGCGGTTAAGGCGGCGGCGTATTTACCTTTTTGGCGGAGTTGATGGGCTTGTTGCTTTAGGTCAGCGAATTGTTGTTCGTCTTTGCATTCTTGTATTCGCCTTACTAAGTGGGGCTGCGTGTCGGTGTAGCCTATTTCTGTTTTGTCATACCAATTAAGTAGGTTTTGATATTTGGTCAATGCTTCGCTGTATTGTTTTTGGTCATACAGTACATCTGCCTCTTTCAGTTGTTCTGCAAATTGGCGTTTGTTGTCTTGTTTTTCTATTTCATCTTGGGCAATCTTTCTACATCTATCTTGTATTTTTTTCACCAATTCATCTAATCGCTCTAATACACTTTGTAAAGCCTCATCTTGGTTGCTCCAAGTAGTGATGGCTTTACCGTCTTTGGGCAGCGCTTGCAGGTGGGCAAGATCAGTGAGTTTCCAGCCGCAAGGTCTTAAGATAATAGGTACCACTTGGCATTCACCTTTGTGGTGTCGGGCAAGGGCATCTGCTTTTTCTTTTTCCCAAAAATAATTAGAACTTATGGCATCGGCACTCACCAACAAGAGTATAATGTCGGCGGCATGTAGGTTGTCTCTAATGCTCTGCTCCCACGTTTCGCCCGGTAGAATTTCACCGTCATACCACATTTCTATGTCTTTGCGATGTTCTAAGGGGCGCAAAAATACGCGAAGTTGAGTCAATAATGCTTCATCTTCGCGGGCATAAGCAATAAAAATCCGTATAGGTGTGGAAGGTGGGGTCATAATCAATTATTTTCGGTGCAAAGATAGTTTTTTTTCTTATTGCTTGGTGTGTCTGATAGCAAATAGTGCGCTTTTTCGCCTTTTCTGTCCCACATTTGCATTTTTCGGAAAACAAAAATAAATCCCACAAAAGGAGATAATAAGAACGAAAAGGTATTAAGACCTAAACGTTTAACCTCAAGACCAATAAATAGTCCTTCTGGGTTTTGAATCCTTGAAGGATTAGCACATTGTTTTTACCATACCATTTAGATAAACGCCCTTATCAAAATAATTGCAAAACACTCCCCCAAACGCACCATAATGCTGTTTGGGGGAGCATTATTTTGTGTTTGGGAACAAGATAGGTCGATAAAATACCAAATTTTGTGACTACAATTTTTTGTATGCCAAAAAAATTGTACATTTGCACCCAAATACACACCCATTCACTCCATCAATTACCATTTTCCCAAAAAATAAGCATATACCTAATATTATGGCACATGTACCCACCATTCTGATTGGTCTTGGCGGTTTAGGCTCCTATATTGTGGATAGCATTTATAGTCAAATCCCTGCCGACAAGCGCGAATTTGTAGCTATTCACGCTTTTGATACCAATGTCAATGACCTTTCTAAACTCAAAAACCTCAAAGCCGAAAACCTCACCCAAACCAGTACGAACTGGACAGTAGGCGAATATTTGCGGATGGCAGACCCTTCTGTGAAAGATTGGTTTCCGTTTGAACAAAGCGAAGTGTTGCGCAAATCGCTGACCGATGGAGCAGGACAAATCCGTTCGGTGTCGCGCTTGGCTTATCGGGCGGCTATGGAAAGCGGCAAATTGGGCAATTTGCACAACAGCATCAACCACATTTTTCGCGAAACAGGTGGTTCTATGACCTCAAGTGCGCGAGTGATGATTGTTTGCTCTATTGTGGGTGGCACGGGTGCCGGTATTTTTCTACAAACAGCAATGTATATGCGCGACCTTTTAGAGTTGGATTTTCAGCGCAAAAACGTCTTGATTCGTGGTGCGTTCATCTTGCCCGATTGTTTGGTTTTGTCGAATGTTATTCATGGCGACGAAATCGAAAACGTTCGAGCCAATGCGTATGCCAGTATCAAAGAACTCAACGCCATTACGCGCAATGCTGCTGGAGGCTCCGATGCCAATATTAATATAGAACTCGAATACAAACCCAACCAAGTGGACTCGCAAGGACGCTTGGCACACGTTATTTCGCAACGCAACCTGCCCTATAACTTTGGTTTTTTGTTCGATTTTGAAAATACGGAAAAAAACAACCTCAAATACTTCTCGAACTATATTAACCAAGTCATCAGAGCCACTTATTTGGACTTGTTTAGCCCTATTAGCAACGACCGTTTTTCGAAACAAGACAACCAAATTTTGTCTATGATAGAAAACAACGGCATGAGTCGTTATTGCGGCGCAGGTGTGGCATCGTTGATTTATCCCTACCAAGATATTGTACAATACTTTGCCTTGAAATGGGCAACAGATAGCCTTTCGAGCGATTGGTTGCGCATTGACGAACAATTTGAGTCCGATTTTCGCCAATATGAGCGCGACCTCAAAAGTGGCATTCCGCGCGAAAAACCTATTTTGGCAGACCGTTACCGCGAAATACTGTTTCAATTAGCTAACCAACAAAATCCGTTGCCATTCTACAAATTGTCTTATTCGGCAGCACATATCTTGGACAAACGCGGCGAAATTGGCAGACCCAAAGCCGAATTGTTCCTCGAAGCCATCGAACGTCGCATCGAGTCGCTTATTAACAACGATGAAAAACTGCGCACTTTGCAAGGACAATGTTCGTTGGACGAAAACCGCCTCAAAGATGTTGCTCCCGCCAAAGACGAAGTGACGAACCGCGAAGAAGCCTTGTACTATTATGAACAAGCTATCCGCACATTTATCCACAACACCAAAAACTATTTGCTCAACGAAATCACGCTGCAAGACGGCGACCATCAACAAATGGTGAGCGGCGATGATTATAAGCTCAATACGTGGATATTGAAACAACCCGAACCCATGCACCCTGTCACGATTCGTTTTTTCTTGTATCAGGTGGAAAGAATCCTCGAACAACGAATCAAAGACATGACTCCTGCCAACGATATGCTCGAAAAAGGTGTTGACAACTATAAACGTGCCTACGATTTGGACGATACCGAAGATATTATCGAATCGGCAACCGACCGTTTAGATAAATCATCGCGTCAAGGTTTCTTTGGCAAATTGTTGGGCAATCAGTTTAAGGATTTTGTGAACGAATACATCGATAAATCGAGCAAACAGTTGAACAACCTTAACCGTTACCGTCGCGACCGTTTGGTGGAATTGCTTTATCGTGATTTGCAAAAAGCCTTGCAAGACATGAGCAGCGAGTGGGAAAAATACTTCAAAAACTTGCGCGATGTGCGCACCACGCTCACCAACGAACTCAATATTGCCGCCGCCAAACACGAAAATGCCTCCGACCCGACTATTATTTACGTTTTGGCTTCGTTGGATAGCAAAAACAAATTGTGGGAAAGCATTCGTTTAGATTTGGTAGATGATATGTTGCCCAAAGAAATTTCGCAACAAATGTATTTGGGACAATACAAACGCTTCATCAAAAAGCGCAAAGGCGATTATTTGACCGAACAATTGGTATCGACCGTAGAGGAAATGTATCGCGCCGATGTGTTGAATTGGTGTATGGACGAAACGAAAAAAATTGATGCTTTGCAGCTCAATTTGATTCGTGCTTTGCGCAAAGAAGCCCAAATGAAAGCCATGCCCGACAGCGAAATTAACCGCTATATCAAAGACAAAGTGACTTTGCTGAACAATTTGGCACGTCCTTTTGTGCCAGCAGTCAATGATGCAACCGAAATTAACTCTTGGGGCGTTAATCCACAATGTACGGCAGAAATGGCAGGGACGGAACGAAAAGATTTGTTTGGCGACTCCGATTTGGTGGAACACGCCGCCTTTTCGCCCTACGAAATTGTGCGAAGCCGTACCATTTTTGGCTTAACCATCGACCATTTTACCAAATTTTATTGCGGCGATGCGATGGGCACCAATGCGGGCGAATACTACAAAGCCTACAACAGCCGTATCCGCAAACTCACACAACAAGGGAATACCGTTACGCCACATTTGGATAAACGCTGGCATTTGCAAGCCTATCTGCCCGAAATTTCGCAACAGCGCGTCCAAGAAGACCGCACGAATATCAATAGAGCTATTATTTCGGGCGTGATTTATGGTTATTTAGCCAATATCAACGAATACGGACGACTCACCTGGTTGTTCAATGACGATGCTGGTAGCCGTTTGATTCAAGCAGGCGACAAACCAGCCGACCAATATTTACATACGCTTTATCAAGCCTTGTACCATAATCCAATTATTGTGGATAAAGTGTTGAAACGCAGCGATGAACAAGTGGCTCGCGACATGAACGATTTCCGCGATGATTTGAGCAAACACGCTTTCCCCACCCGTGCGCAAAGCCTCATCTATTTTCCCGCAGGCACCAATCGCCACATTAATATTATAGATGCCATTTTGCGCTATCCCGATGGTAATCCCGCCGATCAAAACCTCATCAAAGAAGGCAACGAATTGTTTAAAATGTTGTTGAACGACATCGTAAACTACTTTGTTCGCACAATGGGTAGCTACCGCGCTACCTTGGCTAAACAAACCGCCTTCAGTTTTATCGATGAACTTTTGGCAAAGTCAGAATACTATCAACAAGCTGACCGAGCAGGTATTCAGTTCCGTACTTGGGAGAATATTGTGCAGGAGGTTAAGCGGTCGTAGACTTCCAATACCATTTTTTCCTACAATAAACCAAACATCGCCCGAAGCGCTATTGCTTCGGGCGATGTTTGGTTTATAAAACGGTAGACAAAACCTTATTGTTCAAACAATCGAATAAAATTTTTCAAGTCGTTTAATACTGTATGGTTAAGGTCAAAAATAGTAGTACCTCTTGCTTCCACTTGTCGTGTTTCTCCTCTTTTGTTAGGAGCAGTTTCACCGAGCCATATTCCTTTCCAATCAGTGCTAAACTCGTTACGTTTACTTTTTTTCATTGTGTCAAAACGTTTATAAAAATCTACCCACAATTTGAGCATTTCTTTGTCGGTTATATCTCCTTGTTCTCCTTTAGCTGCCAATTTTTTGTTGCGCTGTTCGAAGCATTTTTGCCAACATTCCAAACAATCTGCAAAAGTAGAGTCTTGTGTTTTGATACTTTTCAATACCGTCTCCAATTCTCCTTTACCATCTACATTCGTGAAATGACAAGCTACTTGGACAGTAGTATATTCGTCTATTCTCAAGGGATAAAGTTGGTTGGTTTGGGATAAAATTGTATCTATGTCGCGCTCAAAATTTTCGTAAAATGCTTTTTGAATACAGCGATTTACCAAATCGAGTCTATCTTGTTGCGCGGCTTCGTCTATATCGAGAACAATGCCAAGCATAGCTCCGTTGATGCTTCTTAAGTCAATTAAAGCGCTACTTATTTGTGTTTTAAGTGCTGTTTCTGACAAATTACTGTGCTTAAATTCCTCGATAGCATACACTTTAGCGGCTGTTTGCTGCATTTCGGTAATCAAAGCTCGAACAAAAAACTCATCGTTTTCGCTTTCTACAATAAAAATTTTCATGGTTTTCTATCCGCGTGTTGGTTTTTGTGTTTGAATACGTTCGTTCAGGGTAGCTATAGGAATTTTCTGCACAATAATTTCTTGTGTTGTATGATGTCTATCCAACATAAAATAAGCACCACTGTCGGAGTCTTGTTGTTTGATAGTCACATTTTTAAAAGCATTTAGCATTTCGCCGCTGTGTGTGGTAGCAAATATTTGTACCTTAAATTCCAAAGCCAACTTAAACAACATGCTCCATAGTTCCTCTTGGTGGCTATGATGAATGCCGTTTTCTATTTCGTCAATCAACAAAACACTATTATTGCTGCCGACAATGCGCAAAACATAGTTGGCTATTTTGTTCATAGCATCACCAAAGTGCGACAAAGGCAGATATTTTTCATTGTTTCGCTGTAAATAGATGCTGGGTGTTTTGCCCAACGAAAAACTATCTACTTTTACAATGCTGGGGTCTATTAACCGGAAAGCTGCTAACAATCTATCTGACCAACCTTCATATTTAGCAGTATCAAAAATCAAAGCTAATTCCTCATGACTTGCCGACTTGTTCGATGGGATATAGTTGGTGTTAATAATTCCTTTAGATTGGTTTCTAACAATAATAACATCATCAGTAGTTGTTTTTAAGTGATACATACCAACAGTATGTCCATCTTTATTAATTCCTCCAATTAAGTCACAACTATTCTCAATTGTAAGTTCTTTTGTAAGGCTTATAAGTTTTTGTTCGTCAAATGAAGAATTATTTTTTAACTCGGGTTCGTCTTGTTTTAGTATACCTATTTTCAATTGCCATTTTCGCGAAAAGCTATCTGTTTTAATAACAATTTCTTTACTATTTTGTTGTTGATAGAAAAAATTATCCCAAGCTATTGTCGGCATTCGGGTCATAAAATCGAGCTCAACATTTCTGCTTTTCAACAATGTAATAATACTTTGTGCATTAGATTCGTTAAGTAATAACAAGGCTTCTAGAAAAGCAGTTTTACCCACATTGTTTTGCCCACCCAAAAGATTAATAGTCTTAAACCCTTGAGCAGTTGTGTTTTGAAAACAACGAAAATTTTGTATACTGATGTTTCGTAGGTGCATTATACTTTATTTGGGTTATATTTTGAGGCAAAGGTAAGGATTTTTAGCGATTTTTACCTATAAAGCTGTTCAAAAAAAAGAAGAAACCAAATACCCTCCCTTCGCTTTTGTTGTAGAATAAATACTGCTACGAACAAAAAATAAAGGAATTAGAACCGAAACTTAAGAAGATGATGAAACAGCGTCATAACTCTCCAAATAAACCAAACATCGCCCGAAGCAATAGCGCTTCGAGCGATGTTTGGTTTATTTTTGATTTTCGCAACGAGCGATACATTTGCCCGTTTTGTCAATCACCAAAGTATTGCCATATTGGACGGTGACGGTAGCTTCTCCTCCACAAAAATCCCCCGCAACACTATATTGCAAAGGAATAAGCTCTTGTCCTTGCATATTACAATATCCCCATAAACCATTTTTGCAAACAGCAATCATGTCGTCGGAGGGAAAATGAATGCGTTCGTAGTCCATTGGTAGAATTGTTTTGCCTTGACTATCCAATAAACCAACAAAGGTGCGTTTTTTTTCGTTATTTATGCTGGTGTCACGCGCAACGATATATAGCCCCCGTTTATCATAGAGATAATAATGACGCGATAATTGGCTCAAAACAGCCCCTGTTGTTGGATTGATAAGAAAAAATGCTTCATTTTTGCGCAATATTATTGCTTTTTTGTTGGAAACAGGGGTGTTAGAACCGTAATCATAAATGACAGGCACTACTAGCTTGCCACGATGATTGATAATGCCCAATTTGTTTCCTATTCTAACAATAGCCATGCCATTATTAAACGGTTCAATTTGGTCATAAATAGGAGGAGCAATAACTTTGCCATGTCTATCCAATAATCCTTCTTTTAAACCTGCTCTTCGTTTTTCTTCAAAATATGGTTGCTTTTGATTAAACACATTATCAGACATGATTTTATAAAAACCATCTGTCGGAACAGCAATGTTTTGTTCTTTTCCACGAGCGTTTACCCAACCACAAGTACCATCATGTCGAACAAAAAATGCTTTTTTATCGCGCCCAAAAGCGCTAATGTCTTGGTAACGTTCGTGCCTAACAACTTCTTTTCCATCGGCATTGATGTACCCATTATCTACATTTAAAAAACGACTGTCTCCACTTTTTCGTGTCCCAACGCTATTATAAATGGGTTCTTGTATGATTTTACCTGTTTTGTCCATTATTCCCCACTTATTATTCACCAGAAAACAAATAATGTTTTGCCAAGGAAAAAAAGAATCACACACAAAATCCTTCACGATTATCCTGCCATCGGGAGCAAACAACGTTTTTTGGCGTATGTCTGTTGTATAACCCAAATGGTATAGTTCATTGGAAGATGCATTGAATATTGATATTATTAAACTCATCGTGGGTGGAATGATTACTTTGTGCCGTAGTTGGTAGACACCAGAAAGTCCATTCTTTTTGACAATATAGCAATCTTTTGCAAACCAATAAATATGGTCATATTCAGTAGGTAGCAAATTTGTTCCGTCAACACCAAATAGTCCATATAAACTGTCTTTTTGAACCACAAAAACATGATGTGTTGTTCTCATGTCTTCATAAGAATTGTAAACAAGGTCATATTCAGCGGGAATAATCACCTCCTTAGTCACCGTATCTCTCAAACCTATCCTATCATTGTGTTTGAACTCGTTTACAATGCGACCAAATGTAGATGTTGGTGCATAGATAGCATAACCATTGGGTTTTATGAAATAAGCATGACCATTATTGGCAGTGTAAGTAAGTCCTTTTGGGGTCAAAGTGTCTATGATATTTCCCTTGATGTCAACTGCAAAAAGCAAAGAGTCTCTTCTTAAACATCCTAATGGATAATCCTTAGACGGAAAATGTGTGTCATCTTCGGTATAGGATAGAGGTTTTACAAACTCTCCTTTTTTGTTCATCAAACCGCAACGATAAGGCATGCTACAGTCTGTTTCGGCACAAATAAATAGCAGTTCAGACGAAAAAAAGGAAGCGCTCGTGAAATAATAGGGATACATGATTTTACCTTTTTTGTCTGTTAGTCCAAAATAACTTCTTTCACCATAGCAGCGTCCCTGTATCTGGACAAATAATTTACCCTCAAAAAAAGTATTGATAGGGTCGTCATTGTCGGCATCTTCAACGAGCATAAAATCGGGTGTCGATACGGTTACTGGATAGTCATTAACTACCGATTCTGGTCTGCCTGCTTGTGCCTTCATCTGTACTGCACTACATAGCAAATAGCAATAGCAACAAAAAACAAAAAAGATTTTTTTTATCATGTCTATAGCATTTGAGAAATTTAGGAAAAGGGTTGATGCAAGTATGGAGATGACAAAATGATTCTGTATCAAAACGATATAGTAATTATCTCCAATACCTACAAAACACAAAAATACCCCTTTTGTTCCGTTCTACCAAATTTTATTTGGGCATGATGTGGAACAAAAGGGGATTTTATTAAGGAATAGCCATGTATTTATGGGTTTGGAGCGAAATTGCCCATTGTGGATTAGCCTTAATATAATCAATCATGAGCGGTAGCATTTCGTTAGAGCGGCTCCATTCGGGTTGTAGATACAGTTGGCAAGTGGGCGATACCATAGCCGCATGTTTTTCTGCCCAAGCAAAATCAGAACGGTTATAAATCACCACTTTCAGTTCGTTGGCTACTGCTAAAACATCAGGTAGCGGGGCTTTGAATTTTTTGGGCGAAAGACAAATCCAATCCCAATTACCGGATAAAGGATAGCTGCCCGATGTTTCTAAATGGGTACGTTTGCCCGCATGTTGTATGCGCTGGCAAAGATAATCGAGTTGATAAATCAAAGGCTCTCCACCTGTTATGACAACAATAGAGTTGGGATAATCTTGTAACTGTTCTACTAAATCATCTATGGGCAAAAAAGGATGTTGGTCTGCATTCCACGATTCCTTGACATCGCACCAATGACAACCTACCGTGCAACCTCCCAGACGAACAAAATAAGCTGCTTTTCCTTGATGCGCGCCTTCGCCCTGTAGGGTATAAAAATGTTCCATAATAGGCAACATTTGTGTTGGGTCGTTGGTGGTCATTGTATTGGTCACAAGATAAGGAATATTTAACATGTTTTCGGGTGAATTGGGTTTAAAATGTGTCATCTATCTGTTTTTCAAAAATACTGTTTGTAGTGATAACAAAAATGTTTGTTTTTTTTCCGACAATTACCATTGCGCCAAATTGTCTGCACTAAATTCATAAATTTGTTGCAAACTTGTTTTGGCATCATTTATTTGGGTCAAAAAAGCCGTATTGCCGTTGGCGGGTGGTTGAGAGCCTAAGTAGGATAGCAAGGTTTCGGCTTGTTCGTTGGTGATAGTTTTTTTACTATTGTTGTAAAAAGCCTGACAATAAGCAAAGGCGGCTGTCCAATGTTGGCGAATAGCAGGACGGTCGGGTGTGGCAGCATTGAGTTCGGCAGCTAAAACGTTGAGATGATGAATCAAGTTAGCAGCAATTAGCTTCTCCCAAGTTAACAATATGGTAGTGGCTTGACTTTTGCGAACTGCTTCGTCTTTGTTGGCGATGGCGGTGCGTCCGGTGCGAAAAGCCTCAAACAACACGCTATTAAAATCAAGGCTTGGCGAACTATTGGTACGGCGGGCGGCTTCTTGCACCCAAAAATAGTGGTATTCTTGTGGTAGGTCAATAACATTATCGCCATTGGCATTGTTGTAGGGAGTGTTGGGAATAGTGGCATTATCGTTAGCAGCAAAATTACGTGCCATACCCCAATGACCAAATGCTTTATCCCATGCGTTTTCCATTGCCGTATAGTTTTGTCCGCTTACCAATTGACTGTTGTTTTGCGATGCCAAACTGTTGAGAAGCAAAGAGGCTTGGTAGTAGGTGGTGGCGGCAAGCAAAGTTTTGTGGAGCAATTCTGCGAAATCTATCTCCGAAACATTAGTCACAAAGTCAGGTGTATGTACTTTGGGCGTTATGGCATTGGTTTGCAACACCACAATGGCAGTATCGACCAAAGAGTCAGCACCATAGCTGCGATTAAGGTAGGACGACATTGCCAAAAAACTACTCCAATAACTATAGGCAGTGGGTGAGGCAATGGGTGTGGTTGTCACCAAAAAATCCGAATCGAAGTTAGCAGTACTATAACGTTCTTGGAGCGTGTCGGCGTAGGAGGCAGCCATAGAACCATTTGTAGCAGCGAGATTTTGACAGATTTGGCGAATATCTTCCAGCGCCAAATGGAGTGGCACAAGTATACTATAGTTAACGGCAGACGAATCGTAACGCTCAAAAGTATAGGACGTAGGAATAGGCAAAGCATAAAGGCAGGAGCCGTCGTCGAATATGGCATCGGGATTGTAGTTGGCAGCGGTGGTGTCCATGCAACCTTTTTCGCGCTGCGTACAGCGGCTACATAGCGCCAACAACAGCAATAAGTATGGATAAATAGGGCGTTTTAGGGTCATATCAACAAGGAATGTTGGTAGTTTTGAGTTATTGATTTTGTTTTTTTACTTAAATAACCACCATTGTAGTAGTAGCTTTGGCACAGACACGCTCCTGTGCGTTGTGTATGACATACACTTCGCTTTCACAAAATTGTATGCGTTTGCCACCTTTCACCACCCAACCGCGCGCATATATCACCTCTCCTACCACAGGATAGAAGTAAGAAACTTTTAGCTCGCCTGTAACAACTTGTTCGGTCAAGCCAATGTTGGTGTATGCCGCAAAACCCGCTACCGTATCGCACAACATCGCCACCAAGCCACCATGCAGATAGCCATTTTGTTGTTCCAAATGTTCTTGCATGGGCAGTTCTGCCAACACCCTACCTTCGTGCAATTCGGTATATTGCAATCCTATATGGTGCGAAAATTTGTTGAGCGAAATTTTGTGCGCTACTTTCGCTGCAATTTGTGGATTATTGATATAGTTTTTCAAAAGAAAAGCAAGATGATTAGAAAAAAAGAGGTTTTAAATATTACTCGTAGTAATACACCTTGATACGAGCAATGTCGCGCATAAAATCTACACGTTGAATCTCTATACGATGGATATTTAGTCCTGTTCTTTGTCGCAAATCGGCGAGCAACTCATCGCGCCGATTTGCCTGAATAAGTTCTATTTTTTCATACACAATAGATTTGACCGACTCTTGAAACAAGCGGTGGTTGCGTTCCAAATAATAAGGCACCCCCACAATAATGGCATTGACCAACAACAATTCAGCATAGTCATTTATCAAGGCATTCACCAAACCCACCGCAATTACCGCAAACAAATAGGTCATTTCTTTGGCAGGAATGTCGGAGGTGCGGTAGCGCAAAATAGAAAAAACAGCAAACAAACCCATGCCAAAACCTGCACCTATGTCTATGGAATTCATAGCATAACAAACACAGAAAATAATGGCATTGAAAGTATAGAACGTAAAAAAGTACTCTTTGTTGCGCTGATAACGATGGTAGATTTGGTTAATGATGAGGTAAACAACAAAAAAATTGAACAAAAAGCGTGCGGCAAGGGAAAGGGAAGACCATAAATCAATAACGCTGAACAAATTGTCGAATATCATCGTGCTTAGAAATGTTTTTTAGAATAAATTGGATTTTCGGTTTAAAGGCATTGTTTTTCAGATGAGGATTCAGTAGCACCATACCCAAACAGTATTTGCTAACACCGCTGGGATAGAGGTAGTTGTTTTTCAAAAAACTGATAATAGGAGACTGTTGAGTTTGCTTTGGTTGTTTAATTTCGGCAATAACCAACTCGTGCCATTCATGGTGTTTTTGTCCGATGTCGTAGGTAAGTTGCAAATCGATGGTCACTCGCTCTTCCAAAGTTTTGTGGAGCAAGGTGATGCGTTTATAATATACCCACAAAGTAGGCTGCAAATCATGATTGCCGTAGGGCAGGTGCAACGAACTAAAAGCATGGTCGAGTTCGCCCAAGTCAGGAGTCAGATGCGCAATGGTAGAGCGACTTTTGATAGTGCGTTTTTGGTTATTTTTGAATTTTACCTCCAAAAAACAAGTATCCGTATTCACATACCGCCGCTCCCGAATTTTGTAACGGTTAGCTTTGCCATTGTGGTGTTTGTAGTAGCACTCCAATTGAGGCGTATCAAAATACAGCGTTTCGTAGGGCATAATATGTTGTTCATCGATAGACAACACCCAGTATTCATGCTGAATATGCAGCAACAATTGCGGCAATAAATTGATGTGGAAACAGTATTTGGTATCAAAACGGCTTTGGAGCGACCCGCGACCATTAAGTTCCGTTAGACTGATGGGAGAAAATTGCTGCAAGATAGGATTAAGAGAAGAAAAAGTAGTCTCAAGCGACAAATTAGGATTAACCATAAACACAAAAAGCCATATTTTAATTATTTTTTTGGGCGTTTCCCCGTTGGGGTCGGGCTTTACGGGGCTAACGGTGCAAGCACCAGCCTAACGGCTGCCCCTACAATCCCTAACGCGCTTCGCCATTCGAACTTTTTGCCATCGTTCTTTTTTGCGGCGGCTTACGCCCTTAGCATTTACATTTTCGAAACCTCCGTGCGTTCCATGCAATACGCTTTGAGTTGGAACAATATGCGCAAAATTTGGCAAGCATCTTCAAAAACCGTAGCATCAAAAGCAACACTAATAGCATAATGTTTCCCTTCCAAAACCATAAACCGCCAAATGCTACCAACGATATATGACCCATAAATAGGCAAACCATTTTGATTCAGCGACTGTCCCACCAACATGGCTGCCAATGCCTGTCCTGCTGCATCACCTTTATACTCTTGGTCTTTTTTATATTCGTTGAAAGCAAAAAAAGGAATTTCGGGAGAACGATAGCCCGATGCTATTAGTTCATCGACTTTGCCTGTCAGATAGATATTATCAATACTATTTTCTATCGTTCGTTGAGCAAATATATTGAAACGAAGCCGTTCAGTAAAGTTCACTAAAGAAAACAAAGGACCAATATAATGCAGGCTTAATTCCTGCTCATTCCAATGAAGTGTATTAGCAGACAAACTTTTGTTCAACCGTTCTACCATTCGTATGTCATCAGGTATCAATGCTATCTCCGAACTTATCCAGGAAGATAAAGTAGTCAGCATTTCCATTGGAATCAACCCAAACGTTTTTTCTAAAAAATACAGCGAACAATCATTAAAATCAACTGTTTTCATAGCAAATAGGCATAAGTATGAAAATTATTTTGGAATACTAAGCTTTGGAAGCAATAAATAGAATTTTGTCACAAAAAAATCAATTTTTTTTATGCCATAGCGAAATAAAATGTTTACCTTTGCGGCAAACCAAGAATTCTATGTATCGCATTTTAACAATAGCTTATTTCTTGTGCTTGTTGCTCGACATTGTCGGCATTGTGGCACCCTTACCTGAACTTCGCTATGTCTTTAAATCTCTTTTGATGCCCATTTTAATGGCGTTGATTTGGGTACAAACACCGCGTCCTTTCACAGGCGTACATCTTTGGTTGTTGGCTGCCATTTTCTTTTCGTGGGGAGGCGATGTGTTTTTGCTCAACACCACCGACATCTATTTCATGCTCGGTTTGGTTTCTTTCTTGTTGGGACATCTTTCCTACATCATCAGTTTTACGCTCGACATTCGACGAACCAACAACCGCAGCGATATTATAAGTGGTCGTCCATTCTATTTGCTGCCTTTTGTGGTCTTTTTGGGCGGTTTTCTCTACCTTTTGCGCAACATTGGCGATTTGTTCATACCTGTTGTGGTCTATGCCACTGTTTTGGTATTAATGGTCATTACTGCTTTGCGTCGTTATGGCAGAGTAGAAACAACAAGTTTTCGTTGGGTATTTTGGGGTGCGTTGCTATTTATGGTATCCGATTCGCTGATTGCCACCAACCGCTTTTTAGTCCCCCTTCCTTTTGCTGATGCGTGGATTATGTTGTTGTACTGCACTTCGCAATACTTAATTGTGGTGGGCATGTTACCCAACAAACACTATATCTATCGCTAAGGTTTTTTTGACACTTTGCTTTGCAAACTTGGGTCTAAGGATAAGGCTTTTTGCAACAATTTTTGTGCCATAGCATTGTCACCTTTTTGTTGCCAACAGTTGGCGAGATTCACATACGGTTTGGGATATGTGGGGTCGGCATCAATAGCTTTTTGGTAGGCAGTCATAGCGGCATCTACTTGCTTTTGGTGCAAATAAGCATTGCCCATATTGTACCACGCCACAGCATATTTCGGGTCAATTTCGACAGCTTTGTTATAAGCGGCAATAGACTCGGCATATTGTTTTTGGGTGTCATACAAAGTTCCCAAGCGCAACCATGTTCGACGGTCTCTGGGAGCTAATTGACTATGTTTCAAAAAAGCAGCAATGGCTTTATCGGTTTGTTTCAGTTGGTCATATCCTACACCCAAACTAAAATAAGATTCTGCAAAATTGGGGTCTATGGACAAAGCCTTTTCAAAAGCGGCGATACCTTTTTCGGTGTCGCCTTTTTGTAGATAGGCTACACCTAAGTTGTAGTGCATGACAGCGCTTTGTGGTTGTTCAGACGCTAACCGACTAAATTCGCCAATGGCAGCTTCATAGTTTTTTTGCTCTAAAAAAGCTTTTCCTTTCAGACTTTGCGTATCCAATACGCCGCCATTTGACGAAGGCAAAGTGGCAGTTGAGTTGGCATCGCCGCTTGGAGCAGTAGCAGACGGAGCTGTGGCAGAAGTTGCTGTCGCAGTTCTGTTTTTTTCGTCCGATTCCGAGACATTGCGGCTAAGATAGTTGGTAATGAATAAAACTGCAAAAATAACCGCTACCACACTCAATAAAACAAATGTGGAGCGGCTCGATGAAGTGGTATTAGACATAAATACAAAGAAATAGAAGCTAAAAAGATTTTGGCTTGTTGTGGTTGGATATAGAAAAGAAAAGTACGGATTAGTGATAAACGTTTGTGGACACGAAAAAAGCAGACCACCACTTTTTATGGTTAGCCCTACTGTTTTCGTTTACTTGTCTGTAGCCAATATCATTTTGATTTTCAATTGATTCCCTATTTGCAATACGTCTACCAAATCTTGAACAGTAAGAGACGCATCGGTGCGCAACACCACTGTTAAGTCGGGAATCTCTTGTTGTTTTTGTTGCAAAAGGTTTTTCAAATTTTCAAAACCCACTTCTGTTTTGTCGATATAATAGCGTTTATCGGCAGTGACAGATAGGGTAATTTGTTTTTTGCTCATCGTTTGTGTAGACTGTGCCTTTGGCAACATCAATTTAATGACATTGGGATTGGCAAAGGTGGCTACAATAAGAAAAAACAACAACAAAAAGAACATGATGTCGTTGAGCGAAGAAGTGGTTACTTCTGCCTCAAAATGGCGATGACGACGAATTTTCATGGCAATTTTATTTGGCAGGTTGATGAATAATGTTCATAAAATCAAAACTTTCGCGCTCTATGCGGTTAGCAAAATTATCTATCATGCCATTTAAGAAATGATAGGCAGTATAGGCAAAAATACCCACAATAAGACCCGCCGCACTTGTAATCATTTTTTCGTATAAACCTTCCGAAATGGTGCCTATACTAATGTTGTCTGTAACAGAAATGTTGTAAAAAATGCGGATAATGCCCGAAATAGTACCAATAAAACCCAACATCGGCGCAATACCAGCAATAATGCCCAAATAGTTCATATTTTTGTGCATGGCGCTAATTTCGATATTAGCGGCACTTTCTATTTGGCTTTCTATATCGCGAGCAGGTCTACCCAAACGCGCCATAGCATGCTGAAAAATGCGACTATAGACATCGCTACTTGTTCGAAGGCTCGCAAGGGCGTTGCTCACGTCGGCTTGGCGAAGCGACTGCTGAAACTTGCGCACCACACCCTCGTCTATGCGTGAATTGTTTTTGATATACAAAAAACGTTCTATCAAAATATAAACCGCAATAAAAGATAAAAGAAAGATAGGAATCATTACCCAGCCGCCTTTGAGCAGGAGGGAAAACAGCGAAAGTCCTTCGCCCGCTTCTACAGGAACATTAACCGTATCGGCTTGCAACAAAAATAACATTGGATATAATCTAAGTATTTTGATGATAAAAAAATAAAAAAGAAAAACAATGAGCGATTTGCTTGTCAGAACCATTTGGGGCGACAAAAGTACCACCTTTTTTTGAGCTATGCACCACATATATCAAAAAAACTGTTCATATTGTCTAAAAAGCAAACCCTATGCCTACGCCAATGCGTGTTTGGCGCAGCGAAATCCCCTGCGGTGCTTCGTAGCGGGCAGGATTGCGCGTCTCCAACAAGCCTGACACGCGCGAACTCACAAAAGCAGGATTGAGATACAATTCAACGGCAAAGTGTTTGCCCAATATCCATTGATTTCCAAACAAAGCACCAAAACGCAAACTTGTAATCTGTCCCGATGTTTGCAAAGTATCGACAGGAATATCATAGGTATATTCGTATTTCTGATAGGCAACATTTGCCCCTACAAACAAAGACTGCGGAGCATTTTCATATTTGCTCAAATAGTAGCGCACCTCAGGGATTACCACATAGCCACGCTCGCTTTCTTTGGCTTCAAAAGTATCTATCGGCTCTTTAAAAGAAGTGAGTAAGTAACCGCCTGTCAAACCAATGCTTATATGCTTTGAAATGACCTGTTCATATTGCCCGCTATAAACACCACTTAAAACGCCTGCCAAATTTACCTTGACAAGACTTTTTTGTGCCAACAGCATTTGAGACATACCTAAATATAGGATAACAATAAAGGTATAGTAAAAAGTTCGTAGTATGACCATAAAAATAAGGTGGCTAAATACCAAAATAGGAAAAGTACTTGTTTTCGAACGGCAAAGGTAGGGAAAAATACCATATACTTTATTATTTTTCAAAAAAAACTGCTATAAAAAAACTAATTAGGACTTTTTTCAAAAAAATCTACTACTTTTGCAGCGAAATTGTTGCATTACCCCAAAGTCTCGATGTTTTTTAGCCCTAAACTAATACCACAAACAATATCAATGACGAGGCTACAAGCATCATACAAACATTGCTTATTGTATTGTTTTTAATCCCGAAATCTCTCATCTAAATAAAATAAACAAAAATCATTCGTAGAACCATGAAAAAAGTATTACTTACCGTTTTCGTATGCCTTTTGGCTTACACCACAACTATTTTTGCTTGTATTGTCGCTGGCGGCGCACCCACTCCCGTAGCTCCTGCTACCGAAGCCTGCCCTAATAGTGACCCTAACGACCTAATCGTTACACAATACAGCACCACAGGCACGCTCAACACCACCAAAATCGTTGTTTCTAAACAAGGCGTAGACTCTACAGGAGCAACCATAGACCTTATCGTAGGTTTGTCTGACAATGGCGCTTTCGATTTTATCGGTTCTGATGGTGCAGCATTAGACTATGGCGAATACCAATTCCGAGCTTTCTCTTACGACCAAACTGCTCTTAATACCTTGGCATCACAACTAAATCCATTGTTGCCTTTATTGGGTTATCCAACAATACCTGTGGGCGCAGATGGTAATGTGAACTTGGCAGACGTATTTAGCACCCTAAACCTTGTATTTCCCGGTCTAACTATCCAAGATGTTGAGTATGCTATCTGTAGCTTCCTTCCCGGACTTGGTTTTGGCTTAGACTATGGCTTGTCAAGTGCCTATACCGTAACATGGAAAGCAACAGGTTGTATTATTGGTATGGATAATGTTGACAAAAACGCTTTTGCGGCTAACATTAATGTAACCAACAATACTGCAACAGTACTTTTGAACACCAACAAAACAACGCAAATTGCAATATACAATGTTAACGGTACTTTGGTAGAACAATTTACTGCCAACACCTCAACTTTCTCTTTCCCTATTGACCAATACAGCAACGGTCTTTATTTGGTGCGCGCTACCAGCGGCAATCAAACTGTTGCAACTAAATTTGTGA
>JAEUUX010000242.1 GCA_016787295.1 Chitinophagales bacterium | reverse complement strand
CAACATATCACCCCTTCGGGGTTTTATAATGTTTTGTTTATTGTTTGTTGCTATAAACTTATCACCCTTTCAGGGTTTTTTATTGTGTGGATTTTTGGAAAATTGTTTTGGTTGATTGCTATTATATAGCAATTGGCTTGTAATAATAATGATACCAAACCAACACCAATGTGCTAAAATGCTTATAGCAAGACCAGCTTTGCAAAAGAATATTGCGTCGGCGGTAATGTGCAACATATCACCCTTTCAGGGTTTTATAATGTTTTGTTTATTGTTTGTTGCTATAAACTTGCCACCCTTTCAGGGTTTTTTATTGTGTGGATTTTTGGAAAATTGTTTTTGTTGGTTGCTATTATATAGCAATTGGCTTGTAATAATAAGGATACCAAACTAACACCAATGTGCTAAAATGCTTATAGCAAAAACAGCTTTGCAAAACAATATTGCAGCGGCGGTAATGTGCAACATATCACCCCTTCGGAGTTTTATAATGTTTTGTTTGTTATTTGTTGCTATAAACTTATCACCCTTTCAGGCTTATTTGTTAAGCATTTGACCAAGATAGTATAGGAATTAACTTCTAATCTCAATAAACTGCCACATTATTTAGCTATACGCTGCCTAAATACTTTTATGCGTACTGCGTGGTATACATAAAAAATCCGTCTAATAATTAAAATTAGACGGATTTTTGTGTTATGTAGCGGATTATTTGGGTGGAATGTTGCTATTTTTTTAGCCTTTGATGCGGGGCAAAATGGCTTCATAAATCGCCATGACCGCTGCCTCGATGCTCATTTCGGCTGTTTTTACTACAATATCGGGTGCTGCTGGCGGCTCAAAGGGTGAGTCTATACCCGTGAAATCTTTGATGATGCCCGCTCGCGCCTTTTTATACAAACCTTTTACATCACGTGCCTCGCAGACCTCTAAAGGTGCATTGACATAGACTTCTATAAAATCATCATTACCTATAATGCTTTTAGCTTGCTCCCGAATGGCAATGGTCGGACTAACAAAGGTGCAAATGGTAATGATGCCGCAATGTAGAAAGAGTTTGGCTATTTCGCCAATACGTCGTATGTTTTCGGTGCGGTCTGCTTCCGAAAAACCCAGATTTGCATTGATGCCTGTTCGCAGATTATCGCCGTCTAATACTTGTGTTAGATAGCCTTGTGCGTAGAGTTGCCGTTCTAAGGCTTGGGCGATGGTGCTTTTTCCTGAGCCTGATAGTCCTGTCATCCACAGCACTAAGGCTTTTTGTTGGAGCAATTGTTCTTTGTCGCTGCGCTGCAAAAGGCGGTCAAAGATAGGGTGGATATGGTTGTTGTTCATCTGAATAGGATAGAATTATTGAACGCTGATAGTTTGGCAACTGATGCCTTTGTCGTGCTGCCATTGAACAACATAGATGCCCGCTGGTAGTTGACTAATGTCTATGCTGTGGTAGGAACTGCCTTGCAAGTCGGTGCGATAATGTTGGCGGGTTTGCATATCCATCAAGCGCAAAGTGCCAGTAGCGCCTTCGGGTAGTTCGATGTAGAGGGTATTGTTGGCTGGATTGGGATAGACGCGCCATGCAATAGGCAAATGTAGGGTAGGAGTGGAGGGGTTGCCGAGCGGCTCTTGCAACAAGCTGTGTGTGCTAAAGAATTTCCAAATTTCGGCGGTATAATAGACATCATTGTTGGGTCCCAGCCAAGTATGGTCGGCACCTGTTGTTTTATAAAACTTGGTTTGTGCGCCCCAAATGCCGTTGTTATATTCATAGCGGTCGATGGTATAGCCATCAGAAGGGTTAGTGTTGGGCAGGGCTGTGTGGATAGCCGCCGTGTCGCAATGGTTATTGTCTCGCCAAAACTGCACTAATTCTTCGGCATCCATGCCCGATTGATTGCCGCTATACGCCACTGTACCATCTGCCGTGCCGTGAAAATGGAGGGTGTGGACAGGACGTTCGGGTGTGCAGGTGAGCGATGTGCCGATGGTGCCTGCCACAGAAGCAATGGCTGCCACACGGTCGCTATGCTCACATGCCATTCTGTTGGACATATAACCACCCATAGAGAAGCCCGTAAAATATATGCGGTTGGGGTCTATATCATAATGAGCAGCAATGCTATCTACCAGCGCTATTAAAAAACCTGAATCATTAAGGGTAGCGTTGGGCGTTATGCCAAACATAGCGGCTCCCGAATTCCATGCGTTACCCAGCATTCCGATTAATGGGCTTGGGTCGGGTAAGGCTTGAGGCGTTACGACAATAAAATTGGCAGTATCGGCAATCTGATGAAAACCTACTTGTGACATATTGTTCATATTGTCGCCCAAACCGTGCAGCACTACTACCAAAGGTACTGCTTCGTTGCTTTGTTGATAGATACTGGGAACATACAAGAGGTATTGTCTTGTTTTTCCCTCAAAAGCAAAGGTATTACTGCTAGGATTTTGTGCCATCGCACCCAAAACCGTACAGCATAATACCACCATCATAGTTAAAATTTTTTTCATTGTGCTTATCTTTTGGATAATTGTTAGGTTTATTCTTTTTGTAGTAATACCGCCGACATGGCAGCCCGTCGAGCGGGTAAATATGCCGCTACCAAAGCAATGGCAACGACTGTGAGACTTATCAAGACAAAATCGCCCGTCCGCATACTTACCGGATAGGCATCGATGAGAAAAGTATCGCCGTTGAGCGACAATAGTTTGTAGTGCTGCTGCGCCCAACATATCAATACCGCCAAAATCATGCCTATTGCCGCTCCGACCAACGATAGCAACAGTCCTTCGTAGAAAAAAATGCGTTGTATAAAACTGCTCGAGGCACCCATCGCTTTGAGGATACCCAAATCGTGTTGTTTCTCGATGACTAACATAGACAGCGACCCCACAATATTAAAGGCGGCAATTATTAAAATAAAGGTGAGAATGAGATATACTGCCCACTTTTCTGTGCGCATAATTTTGTAGAGAAATTCGTCTTGCTGGTATCGGTCCATAATGCGGAAGTCTTTGCCTAATGCAGTTTGCAAAGCCGCTTGCACGTCCGCCACCGCATAGCCTTTTTGGACGCTCACCTCCAAAGCACTCACTTCGGACGAAGGGTATTCCAAAATTTGCTGCATAAAACGCAAAGGTACTAAGGTGTATTTGGCATCAAAATCTTGTTGAATGGCGTAGACTCCTATGGGATAGATGATTTCGCGTCGGAAAGCGTTTTCGGCTGTGGTCACACTCACCTTGCCCGCTCTTTGTGGTACATAGACCTCTAATCGAGCAAACTGGTTGTTGACATTTACGCCCAAGAGTGCTTGAATGCCCAAGCCAACAACGGCAAAGTTGATGCTGTCTTTTTCCAACAAAAAACTGCCGTCAACTATTGTGCTGTCCATTGCCGAAACAGACAAGAAACTCGAATCCACCCCCTTGAGCCGTCCAATGACATCGTTGTCGTGGTAGCGCAATAGGGCGTTTTCTTCTAATACAGCGGACACCGCTTTGACACCCTTGATTTGGCGCAGTTGTTGCAGCTTTTGGGCATCGGCAGTAAAGGTTTTGCCTTGTTTGGCTTCTATCTTGAGGTCGGGATTAAAGCTGTTGTAGAGGGATATAACTAAGTCCTCAAAACCATTAAAGACGGATAGCACTAAAATTAAAGCCATCGTTCCGACCATCATGCCCACCACCGAAACGCCTGCAATGACATTAATGGCATTAGTGGATTTGGGTGAAATAAAATAGCGGCGCGCCAATAAAAAAGGTAGATTCATGCTGTTTATATAGAATTTGAGTACAAAGGTAGGGTTTTTTAGACAAAAAAAATAGCGCAGATGTTGTTAGCTGCGCTATTGTGTGAAAATGTGATACTAAACGGCTTATAGTCCATTGAAACTAATCCCCGCCGAGAAAGGCACGACTTCGGGTCCTTGGTTCTTCTCAAATAAAGTAGATAAGGAATAAAAGCCAAAGATATTGATATTGCCATAACCAAGACGAGCAGTCAGACCATAACGAAAACGGTTCAGGTTGGCATTTTTAGTTATCACCTCTTTGAATTTGACCTCGCGCGACAGACCTGTTACATCGTTGCCTTTATATTTGGTGTGGGCGCTAATCAAATAACCCACTCTTGCTCCCAAACCCAATTTGAAACTTCTACCTTTGGCATTGGGATTGGTACGAAAACGCAACTCTACAGGAACATCTACATAAGTGGTATTGATTTTGTTCTTTTTGTAATCAACACTCACCCGTTCCACGACACCTGTGGTAGTGTTCGTTACACTGGCATAGACGGGAGTCAATAAAGTGCTATCGGCATCATAATACTCCACAAATACATTGCTGTATACATTGTGAGACGAAAGCCCTACACCTACAGCAAAACTGACATTTTTCTTAATCAGGTTTTTGTCCAAAAGCATGGAATACACCCCAATACCGCGTCCATACCATTTCGTTGTGACGGTGTCGGGTTTGGTGAGCCAATTGTCGTGGAACAAGTCGATGACCAAACGGTCGCGCCCTGCTTTTTTAGTAGCGTCGGTAGGTTTGTTATCTGTCTTAGGAGCCGATTTATCGCTTGCCTCTTGTGCCACAACTGCTGTTGATAGCATTGTGCAACACAATAGGGTCGCTAAACAAATTAATTTTTTCATGGAAAAATATTTTGTTGATGAAAATTTGATAGTCAAAAAAAATTACAACACCATGCAACGAAATGGCTTTGGGAGTCGTCTTATTGTTCGACGGTTTTATTTGGACAGATACAGCACTACACCAACCGCTTGTAGGGCGATTCCTGCAAAAACCGTGAGCCAGAAATACCATTTTCTGTTTTTGTGGTGAATAGGCGGCAACATTCCTCCCAAAATACCCCAACTGCCGCCCAACACTGCCAACAATAAAAGCGTGCGTTCGGGCGTTCTATAGCGCTGCTGTCGAGCTTTTTGTTTGTCGCTTGCCATGAGGTAGTAGGCATAGAGGTTGAGCATCGCGGCTGCTAATAGGAGATAAACCATTGCTTGTGTTTTGTGGCGCAAAGGTAGCATTTTTTTAGCGGTATTTATCCCACTTCGGTCATACAAGCCTATTTATAAACGCTTAAAGCAGTATAAAGGTTGCCCAATGTGCTTAATTAGGACTTTTTAACAAGGAAATTTGTTACTTTTGCAAATAAAATGCTTGTATTTTGCCAAAGATAGGTAGAAAGTTCGTACATTTGCGTCCGAATGGGGGTGGGGTAATTAGGTGGTGGTGGTATTTGGATAATGACGTTATTTAGTTGTGTGATAAGAATGACAATAATAAATCACAATAAGAAAATTTGGATATATAACCCCGACGGGGTGTAATGATTATAGCAGAAATTAACGAGGGGAGAAATGGTGAAAAACCTCGAAGAGGTGGCATAGTATTGTGTTTCATTGAATAATATCACCCCGTTGGGGTTTTTGTTAAAATTGAGATGTTGGACGATACTACAATCATTTCACCCCGTTGGGGTTGTTTTTAATAACAAATGATGGTTTTACTGCCTTTATGAAATTACAGCCTGTTTGTTATTATGGACTATTCACCATAAAACAATAAAAATGAACATAGCTAAATATCTCAATCAAATCATCGAAGGTAATTGTGTTGATATCATGCGACAATTTGATGATGAAGTTATTGACTTGACGATAAGCTCGCCTCCTTATGACGATTTGAGAAATTACAAAGGTTTTGTTTTTCCTTTTGAAGACATAGCCAAGGAATTGTATCGAATTACCAAACAAGGTGGTGTAGTAGTTTGGGTGGTCAATGATGCAACCGTTGAAGGTAGTGAAACAGGAACAAGTTTCAAACAAGCCTTATATTTCAGAGAAATTGGATTTAGACTCCACGATACAATGATATTTCGCAAAACTAATCCTATTCCTCAAATCTATCGCAAACGCTATAACAATGAGTTTGAATTTATGTTTGTTTTTAGCAAAGGAACTGTAAAAACGCACAATCCATTGATGGTCGATTGTCTACATGCAGGTTTGGAATTAAATGGAACAACCTATAAAAATTTCTCTAAAAACGAGCAAACAAGAGAGAAAATGGCAAAGCCTGTAAAAGACAAAAAAATTAAAGGAAATGTTTGGGAATATGTTGTAGGTAAAAAACAAGAAGACCAAGAAGCCAAAGGACACCCTGCTCCCTTTCCTTGTGAATTGGTGAGAGACCATATAAAGTCATGGACTAATCAAGGAGACCTAGTGTTTGACCCTATGTGTGGGAGCGGCACAACCCCAAGGGTAGCTGTAGAAATGGGCAGACAATATATTGGTATAGACATTAGCCCCGACTATTGCGATTTAGCACGACAAAGAGTGAGGTTAATAGCACAACAACCTGCTTTGTTTGTGGTGGAAGATGTGGTTGGTTCAGTGTGAAATAAGTTGTCCAAACTATAACAATAAACTCAACCAAACAAAAATCAGCAACGAAATACCTTTTCTTCTTTTTTCTGTTCAACAAACCTCTTTTTTTACTATAAAACTTCTAACCATGCGCTTAATACAACAATTTTCAGTACCTTTGGGTGCTTTTGATAGGCGTATGTATCCTCCTATTAAATAATAAACGTTTAAAATAATCACACCATTTGTTTCCTTTCCTTTGGTAGCAATTGGGTGTCCATTTTACTTCATTTTTTTTATCCTACAAAAATGCTTTGATTGCAAATATCCATGAATAATTTTTCTCAAAACTTTTTATTCTTGCTGGGCTTCGTTTTTCTTTGTCCAGTACTAATGGCGCAACCTTGTACGGTAGACCTTGCTGATGTGGCAGGTGTGACTACTGCCAGCGGTTCGACGACCATTTGCGCCAATGAGGCGATTTTTCTGCCCAACGTAGATTTTGAAGCAGGAGCGGGACAACCCGACCCCGGCATTATTTGGGGTATCTATTCCCAAGGCAACAATAATGCCTGCCAGCCTTCTACCACCATGCCCGGTGCCGATGCGTGTTTTGCCAATTTGGGATATACCATTTTGGTTGATGCCACAGGCGAGCCTATTATCGGAGACGGTACTGCCGACTTGACCCAAAGCGGCTTATTTACCGACAACCAAAGCTCTATTATGATATGTTTGGTGCCAATGATTTCGCCCGACATCACACCGCCGCCCGGACAAAACATTAGCTTTTCCAATACTTGTTCGGGCATAAGCACGACTTTTACCTATCCTTGTTTTACTATCCTCAATCCCGACCTCAATCCTTTGTTGTGTAGCGACTGTCCGTCTTTGACTTTCAACGACGAATGCGATGCGGCTTATTCGTTCGATTTGCTGACACCTGCTACCATCGAAAACCTGCCGTTTGACAACAACTGCGCCACATCGGGTCCCAGCGACCCCGACGAAGGCACTTGTTTTGGGGTAGCACCTGATAATGACCCTTTTGCTGCCACAGTTTGGTTTAGCTTTGTGGGCAATGGTGGTACGTATAGCCTCAACACCAAAAACTGCACTGGGTCTGTCAATACACCATTGACCGATACCCAAATTGCGCTCTATACAGGCACTTGCGACAATTTGACCTTGGTGGCGTGCAACGAACAAATTTCTGGAGCAACCAACTATGCAGGTTTGAGCAATTTTGCTACTACCACAGGCACTACCTACTATGTATTGGTAGATGGCTATTCCATACAAAAAGGCGAATTTTGTTTTGATTTGATAGAAGTAGCACCACCCGTTTGTTTAACACAAGCAGGCACGGTTAGCATTTCGCAACCCAACTTGTGTGCCAATACACCTTTCAATGTCATTACCACAGACAGCAATACTACTGCCGATTTCAACAACCTAATTGTTATTGTCGACGATGCCACCAATACGATTATAGCGACTTCTGCCAACGGCAACAACATTAGCCTTCCTATTGGTGATTTCTATATATACAACCTCAACTATGAAGATGGTAGCACTTTTAACACGGCTATTGGCACTTCTTTCACTGCCTTGCAAAACCAAGTCAATGCTGCTGATTGCGCTTCCTTGAGTCCTGCTTTGGGCATTACAGTGCCTTTCTGTTTTGTGTGTGATGCAGCTATTTCGGGTATTACATTGGCTAATGGTACTACTTTTTGTGCCAACGCAACTCCTTCGTCAGGTGAAATTAGCTTTTTGGGTACGCCCGATGTGCCAGAATATCTCAATTTGGTGGCAATAACCAACGCCAATTACGAAGTATTGGATTATTTCACCAATACCACCAACGTTGACCTTTCATCTTACGCTGCGGGTACTTACCATGTTTGCGGTGTGAATTATTATATGAACGACTCCGAAGCGGTTTTTGATGCTTTAGATTTTGGACAATTGCCTTCTATTGCTTCTGATATTTGCGCCAACTTTGCATGTGCAGATATTACCATTTTACCCGCTTCTTCTCCCGATTGCGTTTTTTGCAACAACACCATCAATCCTATCATTTTAGAGGGCGAACCCAACCTTTGTGGTACTACCATTTCTGGTAATATTATCGTAACAGGAACACCAGTTACAGATGATAATGCCAGCCAATTGATTATCTACGATAATGCGGGTAATATCGTTAGTTTTGCCCCCGTAGCAGCTATTGATTTTGCTACCTATGGTATTACAAGCGGTTGTGTGAATGTAACAGCGATTAACTATGCTTTGATAGACGAAGCAGAAGTTTTAGCTTGTACTTCGATGAACTGTTTGGAAAATGCTATTGCTGCTAATACTATTTGCGCCGCCATTGCCACACCTAACTATACTTTCTGTATCTTACCGCCGGGTGACCCTGCTTGTTGCACAGGTTCTGATATAGAAGAAATTGCAGTAGATGGTGACATTACTACTCTTTGTGGTAGCACCACCACAGGTAATTTTACCATTAGTGGTATTCCTCCCACATCTACCCAGATCATTCGTTTGGTGGTCTTCATTATTCCAACACCCGATAATCCTGATGCAACCATCGTAGACATTACCGAAGTTGCACCCATAGACTTTGCCAACTATCCTGCGGCAGCGCAATATGGCGTAGCAGCCATTAGTTTTGCACCCGAAGCCGAAGCGAGCATTATGCCTTGTTTGGGACAGCCAACTTCTTGTATTTTTGACCAAATAGCAAGCGGTTTAATTTGCGCCGAACCTACCAATAATTTCCTTACTTTCACCCTATTGCCCAATGGACAAGGTGAATGCTGTGTTGCTTCTGTTACTACGGTAACAGTTAACGGCGATGTAACTACGGTGTGTGCAGGTAGTGAAACCGATATTGTGAGCGTGAACGGAACGCCTACCACAGAAGGCTATGAGTCGGCTTTGATAGTAGATAATATCACCGTTTTACCTGCCAACAGCTCCATCAGTTTCTCTTCAGTGGGTGAACATAGCGTTTGTGCAGTCAACTATTTTGCAGCCGATTCTATAGCGGTCATTACGGCATTGTTGAACAATACCACACCCGAAGGTTGCTACGCTCTTGCCAGCAACTGCCTTACCTTTACGGTCTTGCCTATCAGCGACCCTGCTTGTAATCCTTTGAATGTCATTAACATCAATACACAAACAGCACCCGACGGCTTGACTTATACCGTAACTTTCGATATCATCGGCGGAACAGGTATATATATTGTAGACGGCACACAACTACCCAATGGTACTTATGTAAGCAGTGCTATTCCTTGCGGTACGTCCTATTCTTTCAACGTGACGGATAGTGGCAATAGTGGTACTATTATTGTGGACGGTATTGCACCTTGTCAGTTGCCATGTCCAACGCCGGGCAGTTTGCCAAGTTTTACAGGTAACGTTTTGATTTGTGCAGGCAACAGCACCAACTTTACGGCTACAGGCGGTCAAAGTTATCCTAATACTACCCTGCAATATGTCTTAGCCACCGATGCCAACAACATTTTGGGAAGTATTGTAGCTACCAACAACAATGCAGCTACTTTTGGCGGAACAAATTTAACGCCTAATACCGTATACTATATAGCAGCAATTGCAGGCTATACCAACGCACAAGGCAATGTAGATTTGACCGACGAGTGTACCACTGTATCTAATAACCTTATTCCTGTGGTATTCCTACAGCCTTTGGGCTATATTATTAACGAAGATTGCGACTGGTCATCAGGACAATACACAGTAGTTATTTATCCTACGGGCGGTTTTCCTGCATACGATTCTGATGGGACGTATAGTGTTGGTGAGACGGGAAGTATTGCAACCACAGAAGTGGAAGCAGGTAGCTATTTTCCCTATACTTTGAATGACAGCGACTCTCCAAGTCATTTGTATAGCTATCAATTGACCGATGGTGTGTGTGATGCCATTACCGTTGCTAACGACGAACCTTATGTATGTCTAAAAACACCTATTGAATGGTTAAGTTTTAGAGGAGAGGTATTGCCCGAAGGTAATTTGTTGAAATGGTCAACAGCTACAGAAACCAATAGCGACTATTTTGCTGTGGAACGTTCTGTCGATGGTGTAAATTATGTCAAAATAACTACCGTGAAAGCTGCTGGCAATAGTGTTCAACCGCGCAACTATAGCTATACCGACCGCCAAGTGCCTGCGGGTCAGGTGTATTATCGTGTTGTAGAATACGATTTTGACGGTAGCAGCAACCGCAGCAATGTCATTAGCTTGAGCCGTAGTGGTGATAAGTTGAGTTTTAACAAAGTATATCCTGTACCTGCTCGCACCGAATTGGATATTTCTTTCAATGCTACCAACTATGCCGCTGCACAATTGCAAGTATATGATATTGCAGGACGTTTGGTAGACCAACAAACCCTTATTACGCGCAAAGGACTAAACACACACACACTTTCCATTGTAGATTATAGCAAAGGTGTGTATTTTATTAGTTTAGTGACCGATAATGGCACTATTACTACACGTTTTGTAAAAAATTAAGCAATTAATTTTCCCTCATCTTTGAACCTCCAAAAGGCATTAGCAATAATTGAATAAGCACAATTTTGTTACAAGGCTTTTGGAGGTTTATTGTTTTATATCATTGTCAAGGTAGCCTATAAAAAAACAGTAATAATGACTTATATTCACTTTGATAAAACCCAACTTACTAACCTTGAGTATTCGCTCAATAAAGAACTTATTCGGGTAAATGAGCTGGGTGCATATTCATCATCAACCATTATCAATTGCAACACACGCAAATACCATGGTTTATTGGTAACACCACAACCGAAAGTAGACAACGAACTACACGTTCTATTGTCAGGTGTTGATGATACGGTGATTCAGCATGGGCAGGAGTTTCATTTGGGTTTGCACAAATACCCTGGCAGTTATCACCCTTTGGGACATAAGTACCTACTCGATTTTTCGGCAGATCCCATTCCCAAATTGACCTACCAAGTGGGTGGAGTGGTTTTGTCGCGCGAGCGACTTTTGGTGCATAACGACAATCGTTCCTTGATTCGGTACACCTTAGTCGATTGTCATTCACCCACCATTATTCGTTCTCAGCCTTTTTTGGCATTCAGAAGCCGTCATCGTCTAAATAAAACCAATATATGGGCAAATAAAAAATACCAAAACATCGAAAATGGCGTTCAATGGTGCTTGTATGAAGGATACACGCCTTTGTGTTTGCAGTATAGCAAAGAAGTCAACTTTGTGCCTGTTCCTGATTGGTATTACAACATAGAATATATTGAAGAAAAACTGCGCGGCTATGACTATTTAGAAGACTTGTATGTGCCGGGTTATTTTGAGTTTTCGCTCAAAAAAGGCGAAAGCATCATTTTGTCGGCAGGTACGTCGTCTACTGACCCCGATAGTTTGAAACGCACTTTTTCGGCACAATTGCGTCGACGTATTCCGCGTGATAGTTTTGTGCATTGCCTCCAAAGTGCGGCTCGACAGTTCGTGTTGGAAGATAATAAAAAAGTAGAAATTGTAGCAGGTTATCCTTGGTTTGGTCGCTGGGGACGCGATAGTTTTATAGCTTTACCGGGATTGACATTAGCCACCCATCAGCCACAACAATGCAAAAATGCCATCGATACTTTGCTGGAAGACTTGCAAAATGGCTTGTTTCCCAACGTTGGGGCTGCCTACAATTCGGTTGATGCTCCTTTGTGGTTTTTCTGGACTTTGCAACAATATGGAATGTATACCCAAAGCCAAGCCAAAATCTGGAAACAATATGGCAAGGTAATGCAGCAAATTCTTCATGCCTATCGCAAAGGAACAAACTACCACATTCATGCACAAGCCGATGGTTTGATATATGCAGGCACAGCAGGAAAAGCCCTAACATGGATGGACGCAGTGGTCGAAGGCGAACCTGTGACAGCTCGAATCGGTTGTCCAGTCGAAATCAACGCCTTATGGTACAATGCTATTTGCTATAGTGTCGAGGTGGCACGTTTGGCAGGTGACAATGTGTTTGTCGATGAATGGAGTCAGTATGCCACTCAAGTGCAACACGCTTTTGTCCAAAATTTTTGGGACGATAAACGCCATTATCTCGCCGATTATGTGTGCAATGGTTTCCAAGATTGGGCGGTACGACCCAATATGGTGTTTGCCACTTCCTTGCCTTATTCGCCCCTCAGCGAAACGCAACGCGAGGCGGTATTGCAAAAAATCAAGGAAGAATTGCTTACACCACGCGGTTTGCGAACCCTTAGCCCCAAAGACCCAAACTACCAAGGCAGTTATGCAGGCAGCCAACGGGAGCGTGATATGGCATATCATCAAGGAACGGTTTGGCCCTGGTTATTGGGGCATTTTGTGGAAGGATATTTAAAAAACCATGCTAAATCGGGTGTGCATTTCGCAGAAACCTTGCTCAACGGTTTTGCTCAAACCATGACCGAGCATGGCATTGGCACTATATCAGAAGTATTTGATGGCGACCCACCTCACCATGCAGGTGGTGCTATTTCGCAAGCGTGGAGTGTGGCAGAAGTATTGCGAGCTTTGATGTTGGTGGAGCAGTACAAGGCGGGAAAATAATATTTTGCGAGAAAGAACATTGCGATATAATGCTTTGGGCAAATTATTGATTTTTATACCTTAAAAAACTTTTGGAAACTCAAAACCATCAAAGGTTTACATAAAAAAAGCTGATTCTGAATCCAGAATCAGCTTTTTTATTTCGAGGCTATTGGGCTTGGCAAGTATAGACCACCGCAGGAGGAGCATTCAATAGTACCATTTTTTTATTCACTTTACCAAAAAAACTTTTTAGCTTTTTTTGAATGATTAAGGAATAAGAAACTTGCAAGTAATGACCTTTATTTTGCAAAACATCTTTGGTTTGTTGCAGAATACTATCTACTACTTCGTTGGGAATCACCACCAAAGGCAGAGCAGAAATCACTACATCAGCATGTTGTAGTTGATGCTTTGCCAAATAGGATTTAATTTTATCAGCCGAATCGTTGATAACATGCAAACGACGGTCAGAAATACGCGCTTTGAGTTCGTCACAGAATTCGCTGTGCAACTCAAATGCCAATAAAATAGAATCGGGGTGCATTTTTTGCAAAATACCTTCTGTAATGTTGCCGTGACCTGCCCCTAACTCGATAATGACTTGTGCTTGATGGGGTGTGACCAAATGGGTCATTTCTTTAACCACCAATTTAGAAGTCTCGAACAAAGCCCCTGTAGTTGCCACATTTTTTGAATAGGCAAGTACGGTAGTCCAATATCTTTTCATAAACGCAATATATAAAATAGGTAAATGAGATGTCTGACAATAACAACCAAGGGGTATTGGTTAGCGGGGCAAAGGTACGCAAAAAAATGGAATATTGGTGCATTTGTGCCTAATACACAATTTTTTCGGTATAAGTTTGTCCATCTGTAGTTGTCAAACGCAAGATATAGACACCTTTACCATATTGTTGAAGGTCAAAACGATGTTGTTGGGCGTTTAGGTTTTCCAACATTCTACCTGTGGCATCATACAACGACAGATTAGCTACTTGTGGCAATTGCACATTCAGGTTGCCGTCTGATGGGTTGGGATAAATGGCATATTGGGCAATGTTTTGTCCAATACCTGTTGCTTCGCCAATAACTACCACTTGTTCCGAGCGAACTTGGGAGCAATAGTTAGACGTGGTTAGTGTGATGGTGTAGGTGCCGTTTTGCAGATAGGTATGTGAGCCAGGGTTGCGCAAATCGGAGGTAGTGCCGTCACCGAAATCCCAATGCCAAGCTGTGCCATAACGTGCTTCGTTGTGAACAGTCACTGTGTTGCCATTGATACTGGGTACTTCAAAACCCGAAATGACTTGCAAATTACTATTGCCACATAAACTTGCCGTGCTTAAAAAGACACCAGAGTCGAGAGCCGAATCTCCTGCATCAGCCACAGCAATTTTGATATGATAGGTTTCGCCCGGCGTTACAATGGCGGTGGCAGTCAAAACAGTTGTTAAGCCGTCATACTGTACATAAAAATCGTCAGCGTTTTGCGGAGCCGTATTTCCATCACCGTTATCTACATAATAGGTGCTATTCGTAACATCATTAACATTGTTGATACTCACAGGAATATCGGTATTTGGAATAAGTGCGATGTTCTGCACTCCATCAATACCGGATCCACTAATGAAAAAACCGAATACATCGTTGAAGCTACTACCTACCCATTCTAAGTATTCTTCAGAGCCAAAAACGTATTCAAAAACAATGGTGTCTTCCAACGAAACAATGTCCATCTCCAATACAGAGGCATCGTTTGTTGGGAAAGTTGGAATTAAGGACTCTAAATCTGGGTCACCTGACGTATTTAATGATTCCGAAATAGCACCACTATTATTGGGTCCAATAGCATTAGTTGTCTTACCCGATGTGAGCAGGATACCTGCATTGACACCCAGATTGGTGGCAGAACCATCAAAAAAACCCATGGAAGCACCGGTGTTAGAGGTAATGTTAGAAACTTGGACGCAACTGTTAGCGCCAAAGAAATCCGTTACCATTTCTTGCACAGTAAAACTGTTGTCTATAAACAGTTGTGCTTTTGCACCAAACTGTGCTAATAAAAGACATAAACAAGTAAAAAATTTGGTTTTCATAACTTAAAACTTTAGAGTTAGACTATTTACGAGACAAAGTTACACAAAAAACATACAAATGGAGCAAAATGGTGAAAATATTTTTTACAATGGGCAAAAAATAAAGAGTAGCTTAATCAATAAGCTACTCTTTGGAAAAATTATTTTTTTTGAATCACATTTTAGTTAATACTCAAACCTTCTTTTTTGGCATAAGCTGTCGCAGCTTTGTGAAGGTTGATATAAGTCGAATTGTTAAGATAGTTGGCATCGTCGGTATATACAAAGACGTAGTTACCCCAACGCAATTGGTCAATAATATCGTGGCATAGTTCCAAGGGGACAGCAGGACAACCCCAGCTACGACCGGCTTTGCCTGTTTTTTGGATATAACCTTCATCAACATAAGCAGCACCGTGCATAACAATAGCACGTTCTTTGGCTCGGTCATTAAATCCACGATCCAAACCTTCTAAGCGCAAAGAATAGCCATTGCTACCATAGTATACGTCTTCGGTGCGATAGAAGCCCAAGCTACTTTGTAGCGATGAGGGAGCATTAGAAAAAGTTTGGGCATACACCAAACCGCTATTTTTCCCATGTGCCACGTAGGTATGGAATAACAAACTTTGAGAAGCCAAATCGATGACAAAGAGGCGTTTTTGCGAAGAAGGTTGACGGAAATCACAAATAGCGATTTTGGTTCTTCCTGTTAAAAAATCTCTATCAGGATTGATATTGTAGTAACCTATAAGCGCGTATTTGAACGTATTGTAGTTTAACCCTTTGTTAGCCAAATCCATATTGTTGTAGATTGTTCTGATGTGGCTTTCAAACATCATCGCAACATTGTTGGCTGGTGTCATTGCGGACGGTTTAACTGCTAAGTTGGCTGATTGTGGCAGTAAACAAAGCGATGCACAAAAGAAGGTAATAGTTAATAATCGGGTTAGATACTTGGTGTGTAATTTCATAGTTCTACGAAAATTTGCTTTACTTTTAGTTTAAATTTGGCGTTATTAACGGCGCAAAGTTAGTAATTATTTTAATCGTCTGTAGCTGTGCTGGATTTTTTTTATCTTTTTTTTTGATGCCGCACTATTGTTTAAAACATTTTCGCATTATTTTTATGTGTATTATCTCTGAAAATCAGGGAATTACAAACTAAAAAAAGCTGCATATATTAAACATCGTTTTTTTGCTATAACAAAAAAAAAGCATTTTTTTACAAAAAAATGACAAATCTAAATGTTGCACAAATAAACTTAACCAAAATTGTGCCAAGTTATTGGTCTGAATTTGATGAATTGTTTTTTTTGACTAAAATGCCAGATATTTTGCAAATTTTACAGGATAGCAATAGAAAAAATACCAAAAACGACAAAGCGTGACTATTCACATAGGCACGCTTGAAAGGGAATGAAACACTTTATGAAAAAACTATCTGTTTATGTATGTACTGTACCATATTTGTTTAGCAAAAGGTAGATAACGACCTTTACGACGCAAAGTTACGACAATAGTAACGTGCGACCAAGCATTTTTATCATACCTGTATAGAATTTCCCAAAAGGTGCTGTACACCTTTCATTATTTGTACAATAGTAACAAAACATCAAACATAGAGCCTAAGTTGGGTAGCTGACAAAAAAACTTCTAATTCTACCAAAATTGCGGTTTAGAAGTGCTATAAAATTGCCTTGATTACAATTTTAGCTATGTTATTTATATGAATAGAGCAATTAACCACGACAAACCGAGATATACGAGATAACACAATGCCCACAGTATTGTTATGAACGGCTAACAAAAGCTAAAATTTGTACTCAATAAGTAACACAAAAAATCCCACAACGTCAATAAAAAACGTTGTGGGACTGAGGGTAATATGAAAAATAGATTGTTTGTTATCGCAAAAAGGAATCTTATTTCTTTTTACCTTTGGCACCTTTAGCGGCGGCAGCAGCGGCAGCAGCAGCAGCACGCAAGGCACGTGTAATTTCAACAGAAGCAATAGGAATCGCAGGCGACATCATGATTTGGATACCTTCGTAGTTGATGTCACGAATACGCACCGATTTACCTACTTCTAAGTGTGTCACGTCTACTTTGATTTCTGATACCAATTTGTCGGGCATTGCTTTCACTTTTACCTGACGTACTTTTTGAAGCAATTTACCACCTGCTTTTACCCCAACAGCCAAACCATGAAGACTTACAGGCAAATTGGTAACAACAGGATGACCAGGCACCAACAATTGAAAATCAATATGCTGTACTTTGTCTGTTACAGGGTGAAACTGTGCTTCTTTGATAAATGCCGAATAAGTTTTACCCTCAACTTGGATATCGGCAGTTGTGAAATGGCTGTTATAGATAATATTTTTTACAGCGACTTCGGCAGCGTAAAAATGAACGTTTTCGCCACCACCATACAATACACAAGGGACAGAACCGTCTGCACGGAGCGTTTTGTTGTGTCTTTTACCTAAGTCAGTTCTTAGCTGACCTTCAATTACAATACCTTTCATGTTTAGAAAAAATAAAAAAATATACTATATAGATAAGATGCTAACGGAGCGATGTTCGAAAACATTGCGGATAGCTGTAGCAAATAAGGTTGCTACCGAAAGTTGTTTAATTTTATCTGACTGTTGTTGCAACGGAATGGTGTTGCAAACAATCAATTCGGTCAAAGCGGAGGCATTGATATTGTCATACGCCTTACCCGATAAAACGGGGTGCGTAATCATGGCACGCACGCTATTGGCACCACGCTCCATGGCGATAGTTGCTGCCTTACAAATGGTGCCACCCGTATCAATAATGTCGTCAATAAGAATAATGTCTTTGTTCGCTACTGTTCCTATGACATTCATATCGCTAACTTCGTTTGGGCGGTCGCGTCGTTTATCAAAAATCACCAACTCGGTGTTGAGAGCTTTGGCAAAAGTTCGAGCGCGTTTTGTACCACCAACATCGGGAGCTGCAAATACAAAATTTTTGTTAGGCAAATGTTCTTTTAAATAGGATAAAAAGATAGCTGCTGCACTCAAATGGTCTACGGGAATATCAAAAAAACCTTGAATTTGCGGTGTATGTAAATCCATTGTGATAAGCCGCGAAGCTCCCGCGGTAGTGAGTAAATTGGCGATAAGCTTCGACGAAATAGGCACGCGCGACTTGTCCTTTCGGTCTTGGCGGGCATAGCCATAATACGGAATGACGGCAGTGATGTATGCCGCTGAAGCTCTTTTGGCTGCATCTATCATCAACAACAACTCCAATAGGTTGTCGGCAGGTGAGTAGGTCGATTGCACCAAAAACAATGCATCGCCGCGCACCGACTCGCAGATAATAGGCTGCATTTCGCCATCACTAAATCTATCTAACTGTACCTCCGTCAATGGCATGTTTAACGCAGCTACTATCTCTTGAGTAAGATAGCGACCGCTACTGCCACTCAACACTTTTATTTGCGGTAACATGTCTTTTATTTTGGCGGTGCAAAGGTAGGCTTTTTTACTGACTTTGTTGCTATTGTAGAGGCGTTTTTTTTAGAAAAAATACTTATGGTAGCACACAAACAAGAATAGCAACTGTATTTGCATTGTTAAGCTAACAAAAAAATAATTGGTATTGTCCAAAAACGAGCATTATTTGTTGTGATTATTCTATTTTTATTGTTATCTTATCTTCTGCTCCGAAGCTAAAAAGTAATGTTTTTGCAATAAATGTCATTTTCGTGTCAAAAAAAACGCTTTTTTTGCAACAATGTTGTACAAACTTCGTAAAAAGAAATACCTTTGCGACTCCAATTTTCACAACGCATCTTGATATATGAATCGGATAACAATGAAAAAAACAGTTCAAAATAATCATAAAAAAACGAAGTCAACAACAAGTACACTTAACTTTCCCTGACATTAAACTGCTGTTGAGACTTCGAAGTTAATCCAAAATTTAATTGTAGAACATGTACGTACATTTTCAAAAAACGGTCTTGTTCCTCAGTCTTGCTCTTTTTTTTAGTGCTGCTACTAACGCTCAAACCAACTTGATAACAGGAGACATTGCTATTATCGGCTATAATATGGACGATGCCGATGTGGTTAAATTTGTTAATTTGGTGGACATTGCCTCTGGCACACAAATCAAATTTACGGACAATGGCTGGAATGGCACCGCTCTAACAACCAACGAGGGTACTGACACTTGGACGGCTGCTACCAACTATCCCAAAGGTAGTATCTTGACCCTTAATGCCTCCACTATGCAGTTAGGAACAAGCGGCGACCAGATTTTCGCCTATCAAGGTACTGCAACCGCTCCCAATTTTATCTATGGTCTAAGCACCAAAGCATGGGTGACTGGTAACATCAATGGAGCTACCTCTCGCAAACCCAACACACTTACCACAGGCACAACTGCCTTGGCTTTCTCCGTTGAAAAAGACGACGGAAAATTCAATATCCTCGCCAACACAGGTGACAAAGCCGCTTTATTGGCAAGTATTGGTAATGCCAACAACTGGGCATTGACCGATACCCGCATCACCACTTTCCCATCATGGACATTTACCTTAAACTCGCCCAATGGCGAACCAACAGCACAGCCCACCAATTTGATATTTAGCAATGTCAAAAGCTATAGCTATACTGTTGCTTTTACGCCAGCCATACCTGCTCCCGCAGGAGGTTATTTGGTATTGAGAGCCACTAATGACTTTCCGTCATACGACCCAGTTGATGGTAGTGTTTATGCGGTAGGCAACACAATTGGCAATGCCAAAGTAGTAAGTGTTGGGACAACAACGTCTTTTTTGCAAGAATCTGTCATTGCTAATACGGCGTATGGCTATAGAGTTTATGCTTACAATGGAATCGGAACAGGCACTGATTACCTCCAAACAGCGCCTTTGGAAAACTTTATAGTTACCAACACCTCCGAAGCTGGCACCTATTACAATGCTGTTAGTCCTGCCAACAGTACTTTTATTGGTGACTTACAAAGCCGCATTAGAAGCCCTTACTTGAGAGTATCCTATGACCAATACGATGAAACGATGATGACACACTTTGCGATAAGCGACACAAGTAGTGGACAAAAAGTAGCAACTTGTGTTTATTCGGGTGAAAAGTATAGTTATATGCCACCTTTCGTTTGGTACACCACCTCGCCTTTTAGTCGTGAGCATACGTGGTGTGTAAGTTGGATGCCCAGCAATGCCACTTCTTCCTACAACGAATATTGCGACCAACACCATTTGTTTCCTGTTGTGCAAAACAATGCCAATGCCGTAAGAAGCAATCATCCATTGGGCGAAGTCGTAACACCGATTAGCACTTATCTGCAAGGTATATATGGATATGACAATAACGGACAAACGGTGTATGAACCGCGCGAACAACACAAAGGTGACGCTGCTCGTGCTTTGCTATACATGTCGCTGCGATACGATGGCGTTAGTGGTTTTAATTGGACGTTCAATAACCTGAACAACAGCATTTTGCCAAGTCTAAACGAAGACCCACAAAACCTTGCCACACTTTTGCAATGGCATAACCAAGACCCGCCAGACAATTATGAAATTGCTCGCAACGATTATGTGCAAAGTATACAACAAAATCGCAACCCGTTTGTAGACCATCCCGATTGGGTCAATTATATTAACTTTAATGACCTAAGTTGGATAGCAAATCCCGGAAAAACAGACGATGGTTGGCAGAGCAACCCTTTGTCTGCCATGCGCGTAACGGTTTTCCCAAATCCAATGCACGATGCAGGTTTTGTATATGTCGAAACAGACCGCCAACAAACTGCCTTGATGTCGGTTATTGACGTTTATGGACGAACCATTTATACACAAACTATTGACCTACAAAGTGGTATCAATGCAACCGCTTTGGAACTAAGCCAATTAAGTACAGGATATTACTTTTTAGTTATTACTACAGAAAAAGGAAATGTCACTAAACGTTTTATAGTAGAATAAGCCTTTCGGCTAAAGACAGTAACTGACCAAACAAAAACCTATCACAAACATTATACGCTTCAAAAATAGAAGCTGCTCACAAAAGCATATCCGTCAACAAGATCATTGTTGACGGATATGCTTTTGTCATTAATGAAAATGAGGAGAGCTATGAGCTATTTTTAAACATTGTAAAGCATAATGTAAATACTTCATAAACACTATTGAATACTTATCGAAACAAACCCTATAGCTCAAAAAGAAAAAAACGAAGCAAATTACCATATGTTTGTTCACATCATACAACAAGATTCGGTTTATTGCAATCGCGCTCCTCTAATTTGCAAAATTGCGTGAGCAACTTCGGTTGCTTTTTTACCCATTGCATGAATATCTTCTCCTTGTAACAAAGCACATAAAACGCCCGCCAAAAAACCATCTCCTGCTCCAGTAACATCAACAATTTGGTGAGATGCAATCGGTATAGGCAAAACTTCGAGTTTTTGTTGTTGATGAATGAGCAAAGCTCCTTTTTTTCCTTTCGTATAAACAATGGTTTGCGAAGGACGTGCCATATCATACAAAATTGCTTCGTCTATGTTTTGTCCTGCTAAGGCTGCAAACTCCTCATCATTCCCCGCTATGCCATCAAAATGTTCCCAAATATAAGCAAAATCTAATTGTTGGGCAATAAATGGGGCAGATAAAGTAGTACAAATTCGTAAATCGGGGTTTTCTTCGAGCTGAACATCTTTAGCTAATGCCAAAAAATCGTGTAACAAAGCTTTTTCTTTATTCCACAAATAACCTTCTATCCAAACATAGCGCGTAGAAGCTAATAATGCGTGCCAATCATCTTTGGAAAGGTGTGAAAAGTTGGGCATACTCGCCAAGCGTGTGAGCATAATTTTGGAAGCATTATCCAACTGCAAAGATAAACAAACACCCGTATGAGCATTATCGAAATGACTATATTGCAAAGAAATATGCTGACTCAATAACTCCGCTGCATAGCGCATACCCAGATGATCCTTGCCAATAGTGGTTGCCATACCCAAAGCTAAGGATTTGCCCGACAAATAAGCCATGTTATAAAGTGTATTACTCAATTGTCCTCCCGAAACAACTTCATAACCCACTTCCATATTGGCAAGAAGTTCTTGAATAATGTGTTGTTGCTCATGATCAATCAGTTGCCACTCCTTGAAACCCTGTATCCAATCAGTAGAAGCAGGAATAGGTTCGTAAATAAAATCGGTAAGCGGCGATTCACTGAAAGCCACTAAATCAAAACGTTGGTGAAACATATCGAAACATTGAAAAGTTTAGAATAAAAAAGGATTAATAGCAATAATAGCAGTGGCAGTTAGTGCATCAATCGAAGCGGGTAGGAGATAGGCACGTAGTAATAAAAAAATAAAAACATAACCAAACAATATACAGCCTTTTACTTTTGGAGAAATAGCAAGAGCTTAAGACAAAATATCATTATAACGAGCAATTTGGCGACGCAAAATAGGCGCAATAAGCACAGCTACACTCAATTTGATGGCTGCACCCGCCAAAAAAGGTAGTACTCCCGCCGCAATAGCAGCATTCCAAGTCATACCTTGACCAACTACTAACCAACTCACGCCTAAGATATAAAGACTCTTCTGTCCCAAAATTGCAGCCAAAGCATCGCGCCAAATAGCAGGCTTGTCGTGAGCAGCTAATGCTCCTGCAACCATAGCAGCCACTACAAAACCCACCAAATAACCTCCTGTTGGACCAAAAAAGTGGTGATAACCGCCCGAAAAGCCCGCAAACACAGGCAAACCAATTGCCCCCAGCAGTAAATACAAAACTACACTCATAGCTCCCCACCGACTTCCTAATACTAAACCTGCTAAAATAATAAAAAAATCGGTCAATACAAACGGAACGAGAGGTAGAGGGATAGTTGTTTGCGCTCCAACTATCATAAAAGCCGTAAAAAGGGCACATAACACCCATTGTTGCAATTCTTTTTGTTCCATATTTTTGAAATAAACGGTATATTTTGAAAGAAAAAAACAAGCAGTTACAGCAATAGTGAGTACTTAAAAATTAATTAAAGCACCAATTTGGGTAAAATAAACTCCTATAGTATTATTCAAAAGACCTATTATAGTTAAGGCTTTAGCAATTGTAGTTAAGGCTTTAGCAATTGTAGTTAAGGCTTTAGCAATTGTAGTTAAGGCTTTAGCAATTGTAGTTAAGGCTTTAGCAAATGTAGTTAAGGCTTTAGCAAATGTAGTTAAGGCTTTAGCAAATGTAGTTAAGGCTTTAGCAATTATAGTTAAGGCTTTAGCAAATGTAGTTAAGGCTTTAGCAATTATAGTTAAGGCTTTAGCAATTATAGTTAAGGCTTTAGCAATTGTAGTTAAGGCTTTAGCAATTGTAGTTAAGGCTTTAGCAATCATAGTTATGCCTGTAGCAAAAACAATAAAAATAAACCCCAACGGGGTGACAAGTTTATAGAAAATGGTAACAGCCCCATTTTCAGAAAAACCCTGAAAGGGTGACACAAATACAGTAAGCGATAAAATATTACCCCATTAAGGTTTTGTTGATAATTTTTCATTTGGTTTTTCTATAAACATTTCACCCTTTCAGGCTTGGTGGTAATTGTTAATGGTTAATTATCAATTGTTAATGAGTATTTGGTCATGTTGTTTGTGTTTTTTGAAAAAAAATGAAACAATACCATAAAACCGTGAAACATTTTTTTGTCATTGACAAATGCAACAAAACAATTAAGCCTGAAAGGGTGACAAGGCTGCATTTCATTAACAATTAACAATTGATAATTAACAATTGTCAAACGTTTATTTTTGCCATAGACATAACGCAACAAGCAATGTGTCACCTCTTCGGGGTTTTTAAAATATCTGTTCATTTGGTTTTGCTATAAACTTATCACCCCTTCGGGGTTGGGGGTGTTTGATGAATAATGTTGGTGCTTATGCTGAAATAAAAACGTTGTTTTTGCAACTTCCACCATTCAACGGTATTAAATACCGTTGCTACCTAATTTACACCTACACCAAAAACAATAAAAATAAACCCCA
>JAEUUX010000103.1 GCA_016787295.1 Chitinophagales bacterium | reverse complement strand
AACCCCTACGAGTGCCAGCTATGGTCAAGCAACAACTTTCCAATTGCAAAACGGCAGTGCGGGAAGTGGTAATACAGTTACCATAACCATTACTGACCTCACCGATACCAACTGCAAAATACAAGTTGACATACCAGACACGGGTAGTTGTAGCACACCAAGTTGTCCGCCTATCAGGTGTTTGCCTATAACAGTAACCAAACAATAAACCTGACTGAATTATTTCTTTGGGGTGTTTAAAAACGCCAACGGCTGCCGTCCTACGAATGGACGGCAGCCGTTTTATTATTATTGACATATACTGAATTGAAAATACTTTTCGGATTTGATAATGAATGATGTTACTTACTCGTCTCCAAATGCAACATCAATTAACGACCATTTGCCATTCCTCTAAATGCTATTATCGTAAGTGACAAATGGTGATTTAGCTGGTTTGCTCACCCCAAAAAGGGTGTTCTTTTTTCGAGTAGATTCGTCCAGCGTGCTGTGGTTTTTGCTTAATTTTGTGGTAGCAAGCAAAATCGTAGACATTTTGTCTGTTTTGTTGTATTAGCTACCACAAAATATAGGCAATCGTTGAGGCATTTTATCGTTTTTTGTCTGTTTAGCTGTGACTTTCATGCCTCAACGACCGAAACAGCACTATTTCGGGTGACGAAAATAGTGTAAGCAGATGTGCGTTTTTTGTGACCGCAATTATTCGGCTGACAACATTTTACAAAAATCCGAAGACTGTATTCAATTTAGTATCCACAATACCACACTTGTTTTTTCTGAAAGATGTTATTGGTGGGGGCAAAACGATGCGTAATCTATATTTTCTCACAACAAATCTACTATAGTTTGAGCATGTTGCAGATTATCAAAATGTTGATGCAAGAAAGTTGCTCTATAGGCTAAATCTTCTGCTGTGAATTCTTTCTCAAATAAATGTTGTACCTTTGCAGCAAAATCTGTGGCACTATCCGCAATATGGCACAGATGTTCTATACCCGTATTTTGTACCATTAGACTATTGGTCAAACAAAAACGCCCCGTATATAAAGCATGTAACAATTTCAGTTTAATACCTGTGGGTTGAAATGTTGGCAGAACATGAAGATGGGCTTCTTGCATCATTTGAAACAATTCCATTTCTGAAGGATTAACACACAATTCGATGTGGTTGTATTCTTTTAAGGCATCAAACCAATCTATGTGCGGATTTTTGCCTGCAATAATCAACCTAATGGGCAAATCGGCAAAAACTTCTTTCACTAAGAACATGGCGGCATGATAATTTTCATTGACTGATAAATTACCATGATATAAGGCATATTCGCCGCGCCCCAAAGGACTCACTACCTTTTTGTGTGCATGAAAAGCAGGAAGGTACAATACTTTTTCGCCATACAAGGTCTTCCAATAATGAAGGTCGGCGGGCGAAATGGCAAATAAATAATCGGCATGATGTAGTGTCTTTTCAAATCGTTCTAACTGCCATGCTTCGTTTTTAAAATAGAGGCGTTTAAAAAAATCATTTTCGTTTTCTGCTAAATGTCCATAGTAATCGGATTCTATATTGTGTAAACGCACCATCTTTAAACGTCCGTGCAAAGCGGGTTCGTCTAAAAAAGCACAACAATGAATGCCCTCAAACAAAATAGGGTAGGGGAGAGCAACAAGATTTTGTAATAACGAATTATTTTCGCGCGAAGCCACAATATAGGGACGTGTTAACGGAAGTGTATTTTTTCGTTCATAATACGTGATAGATTCGCAATAACCCTCCAATGCCTCCGCCTTACCTCTGCCATACTCAAAACAATGTAAATGAATGCGAACGCCTAATTTATAAAGCGATTTTATTCGATAAAAAACATCTACCACACCACCATAATCAGGCGGATGCGGCACATCAAACGACACAATATGCAAATGTTTCTGATCCATATGAAAATTAAAAAGTTACTAATCATATTGGTAGCGCTATTTGGCTTTGTGTTCTACGCCAAAGCCCAAAGTATTATTGAACAATATACCATCAATAATTCACCTTTACCCACCAATGTTATCAGTTGTTTGGTCTGGAACGCCACCAACCAAATACTTTGGATAGGCACCGAAGAAGGTTTGGCGAGCTATAGACCCACTACACAGGAGTGGCAGATATATACAATGAATAATTCTGATTTGCCCGACAATACTATCCGCTCACTTGCCATTGATGCCCAACAAAAGCTCTGGATAGGCACATTAAGCGGTGGATTGGCTAATTTTGACGGACAAATTTGGCGAATTTTTGACCAAAGTAATTCCGACCTTCCCGACAATTTTATCCGCTCCATACACATTACGCCCGACCAAAATATGTGGATAGGCTCAACAGGTGGAGCAACACATATCAACCCCAACGGCGATATGACCACTTATTACATAAGCATTCCTACTGTAACACTCAACAATGTGACGGATACTTATGTGCAAACCGATGGAACAGTGTGGTTTACGACCATCAATGCAGGTCTGGTGCAAATGAGTACAGGAAATCTCAGTAGTTTTACTGCCAGCACAAGCCCTTTAACCGACAACACTAATCTTGCTATGTGTCCCACCAACAATGGTGAAACATTGTGGCTCGCTTCGCCTTTTGCAGGTTGGAATGCTTTCACACCACCCAATACATGGCATTCCTACAATACGCTTAACAGCAACATAGCCTCTAATTTTTTTCAAGCCATTGTTGCCAATAATGCAGGGCAAATACTTGGCGGAAGTACCGATGCAGGTTTAGTTATCTTCACGCCGCAAGATAATACTTGGACAAATATAAGCAGTAGCAATAGTGCCTTAATGAACGATGATATTCGAGCTATTGTCCTTCAAAATGATTCTGTTATTTGGGTAGGAACAGCGGGCGGTTTAGCATTGCTCCAAATCGCACTACCAACCAATATCATACCACTCACCAATACTTTTGAGGCATATATCAACTATGATGCTGAACAAAATGTTTGGCAAATACAAGAAAACAGCGGCAAAGCTACATTAAATTTGTCAATTTATAACGTACTTGGCGAAAAAATAGTAGATAAAATCTTTTCTCCACAAAGTTCTATAGATATACCCAAATTGCCAACAGGCATTTATATCTGTCAAATAAAAGACCCCACAAGTACTTATACTTACACCCAAAAGGTATGGATACCATAACTGTATTCGAAACTGAAATAGAAACAAGAATAGGGCAACAAAATGTTGCTAAGATGGAAAGCAGTAGATAAATCCAATTAATCGAATGAAAAAACTTGTTTTCACGGTCATTAATGATATAACACACGACCAACGCATGAACCGCATTTGCACTTCATTAGCAAATGCGGGTTTTGCTGTTAGCTTGATTGGTAGGGAATTGCCCAATTCCAAACCACTACAACGCCAAGTCTATGAACAAAAAAGAATGCGTTTATGGTTTAGCAAAGGCAAATTGTTTTATATCGAATACAATTTGCGGCTATTTTGGTATTTATTATGGCACAAGTACGATGTCTATGGCGCAACTGACTTGGATACATTATTGCCACAATTTTTGGCTGCCAAAATAAAAAACAAACCCCATACGTATGATGCTCACGAATACTTTACCGAACTGCCCGAAGTTGTGCATCGTCCGTTGGTGCAAAAATTTTGGAAAGCAGTAGAGGCATGGATAGTACCACGCACAGCCTATTGCTATACCATTAACCAAACGTATGCCGATTTATTTCGGTCGGTATATCACAAGGATTTTATGATTGTTCGCAATGCCACTGTCTTGCACAGCGATTGGCAAGCAACTCCAAACACCGAAAACACAGATTCGCCACCTTTATATATATTGTATCAAGGGGCGGTAAATGTTGGACGCGGTGTTGAAGAAATGATTATGGCATTGCCCCACATACGGAACGATTGTTGGCTATATGTTTGTGGCAAAGGAGATGTGTATGAACAATGCGTATCATTGGCACAACAATATGGCGTGGCAGATAGAGTAAAGTTCTTTGGTTGGGTGTCGCCCGACAAATTGCTGCCCATTACGCGCCAAGCCTATTTGGGTTTTACCTTTTTTACAAAAGATGGCGAAAGTTATTATTACTCCTTAGCCAACCGTTTTTTTGATTATTTTCACAATGGCGTTCCGCAATTGTGTATGAACTATCCCGAATACAGCGCCATTAACCAACAATTTGAGGTGGCATTGTTGCTCGATGATTTGCAACCTATCAAAATTGCCGCCGCTGTAAATCGTTTGTTAGAAGACCAACAAGAATACCAACGTTTGCGAAACAACTGTTGGGCAGCTCGAAAAGTGTATAATTGGCAGGAAGAGGAAAAGAAATTGGTGGAACTGTATCGCCGCATTGTGAACGAATAAACATACTGCCCAAACACAAAAAAAATCCCTTGTCTACACGACAAGGGATTTTTTGCGATAAAAATAACAACAAAATTTAGTTTATTTTTTTAGCACCGCCACGATGGTCTTTGGAGTTGCCTGTTTCAGTACCACCGCGATTGGTAACACTATTGCCTGTTTCTGTTCCTGTACGGTCACTTTGGTTAGGTTCGTGAGTGGCAGGAGGAGTAACATTGCTTGGAGTGCTGGTTGTATTCTGATTAGTGGTGGTAGTTCCTTTTCCGCTACCGCCACCTTTAGGGACGCTTTGGTCTGTTTTAGCGCCTGTTGGATTGGCAGGGGCTGTGGCAGTGGTGTCAACATTAACTGTAGGAGTTTCCTCCGCAGGAGGAGCAGTTTCGCTTGATGTACAAGCAGTTAAGAAATAAGCACAAAAGGCAGCTAAAAACAAAAAACGTTTCATAGAGGGAGATTTTTTAAGTTAGAAAAAGATAGATTATTGGTTTCTTTGTGGTTTAGACTTTGGAGGTAACGCAAGGTTTAAACATTCTCCAAACAATACGCAAAAAATATTCCATGATTTGGAGTATTTACGGTATTTATTCTGCTCTTTGTTGTATTGAGGTAATACGTCAGATGTTTTAAAAACATCTGACGTATTGTTGCCGGTTCAATGTCTTATTTCTCATGAGCAATGTCTTATTTCTCATGAGCAATGTCTTATTTCTCATGAGCAATGTCTTATTTCTCATGAGCAATGTCTTATTTCTCATGAGCAATGTCTTATTTCTCATGAGCAATGTC
>JAEUUX010000101.1 GCA_016787295.1 Chitinophagales bacterium | reverse complement strand
TCGTTGCCAAAAACATGAATATATGGCGCACTATAGCCAAATGGCGTGCCTAATGTTCGCACATCAACTTGCCCCCAATAGTCTTTTTCTAATGTCCATTGTGGTGTGTTGGTGGTACTTTCATTGATATAATAGCGCAATTTTCCTGCTTTTTCTCCTACAATAAGGTCTAAGCGGTTGTCATTATTCACATCAAACAAACAAGGAACAATGGCGCTTCCATCATTAACAGTTAGCAAATTGGGTGTGTCTAATACCCAGTTTATTGCTTCGTTGGGTGGAGCTTGGTTGCGAAAAAAATGTATTTTGCCCAATTCGTCTCCCACAATAAGGTCTAAGTCGCTGTCATTATCCAAGTCGCCAACCGATATTGCCAACGATTGCCATTGTAAAGTGTCTATGTGTTGATAATTGTTGGTCACTAATTCAAAAGCGGGATTTGTGCTTGTACCGATGTTTCGATATAGGCTAATTGTCCCTCTTTTGTATTGCGGAATAGTGAGGGTGGTATCTAATGTTCCTGCATTGCTTATCCACAAATCGGGCAAAGAGTCATTATCATAATCGGCAAAAATAGGACGGCTTTGCAAACCTACATCTATCATTTGATCGGTTAAAAAATTGCGTGTTTGCAGTGAAAAAATGGGCGCGTTGGACGTTCCGATATTTTTATATGCCCAAATTTGTTGTGTTGTTTGTGCGCGTTTTTCGTTGGGAGACACTACTAAATCCAACACAGAATCGTTATCAATATCAATGCTGTAGGGTGCTGGAAAAAGGTGAATATTGGTTGGCGTGTCATAAGCAGGAAAATTATAGATGGGAGTGGTCATTATGCCATTATTATTGGTGAGTTGTACAAGGTTTCGGTGCGAAACATCGCCGATTAGCATATCTTGGTCACTGTCGGCATCGTTGTCATACAACAATATGGCAGAACCTGTGTGTCGGCTTGTGGGTGAAGTCAAAGGAATAATGGGGTCGGCATTGCCATTACAATCGTCGTTGAGGATAATGGTATTGTTGCCACCTTCTTCCGAAAATTTTCCCCAACATTGGTCACTTAACAAAAAATATAAGGAATCGGTGGGGGTTTGAGTGAGTTCTTGTGATTGGTTTTGGTATAGCTCTACATATTTTCCGATGAAATCAAATTGCAAAATATC
>JAEUUX010000216.1 GCA_016787295.1 Chitinophagales bacterium | reverse complement strand
TTGCTTAATTTTGTGGTAGCAAGTACGGTTGTAAGCATTTTGCCTGTTTTTCCACATTAGCTACCACAAAATGTAGGCAATCGTTGAGGCAATTATCGCTTTTTGTCTGTTTTTTCGTGACTTTCATGCCTCAACGACCGAAACAGCACTATTTCGGGTGACGAAAATAGTGTAAGCAGATGTGCGTTTTTTGTGACCGCAATTATTTGCCTCAAACACTGTCAACATTTTACAAAATCCGAAGACTGTATTCAATTTAGTATAACAACTCCACCAAAGCCGCCATATTATCCGTTTCGTCAAAAATGGCAGTAACAGGAATTGTAAAACCTTTGATAACGGCGCTACTAATGGTGCCTTGTTGTACTTTTAGGTGGAGGTGATAGGTGGTAGCGTGGGGTGCGAGGAGATACTGTTCAACTATCTGCTCGTCGGGGTCAACTATCCAATATTCGGCAATACCATGTGCGGCATAGTCTTCCCATTTGATTTGTCGGTCGTGCTGTTCGGTGCTATTGGACAGGACTTCCACTACAAAATCGGGCGTGGGGAATTGGCGTTGTGTGGGTGTGAAATGTTGTGCTTTTTCGTTGCCAAAAAAACAAATATCTGGTTCATAATCGTTGCGGGTGAGAGAAATGAGGATTTTTTCGATGCCCACAAAACCTAACTTGTTTTTGTAGACGTATGTATTGAGTAATTGATACAATAAACCCGTCGCCTTATTATGTCGCAACATAACGGGCGAGTGAAAATAGATTTCGCCATTAATGAACTCCATTTTTTTGTTTTCCTCTATTTGTTCATAAAATTGTTGGCGATTTTGGCGCTCTTGTGCGAGGCGGTCATGCAGGTTTTGGGAGATGATATAAGCCGTTGGGTGTTGCATGATGTTGCGAACGGTTTCGTCGATGATGTCGACAATATTGTTGTATGACATGATAAAAATATTTTTTTGTTTTTTTGGAGGAGATACTAAAAATCCATACCTAACGAAAAATAGGTCATTGCTTTGCTACGCGTTCCGCTATCTACGCCCCAAGCTATGTCAGTACGCACAAAATAACCTAACAATTTGGTGCGAAAACCCACACCATAGCCACCAACAATTGGACTTCGGAAATATTTTACGGTAGCAGACACGGGTGGTTCGCCCACAATAACAGTTACATATTGGCTTTCTTCGTCAAAGGGAGAAACTCCCATCCATGCGCTACCAACATCTGCAAAACCAATAACTTGGAAGTTTTTAATCAATTCGGAATTGATGGGTGTATTGATGAGATAGCGAAAAACAGGAATACGCAACTCACTATTAAGTACAATATAGCTCGTTCCATTGCGGACGTTTTGTTTAAAACCGCGCAAATTAGTACCCAAAGACTGAAAACCGTAAGTAGTGGTTTCATCTATGGGATTAGTGCTGTCGAATTGTTTTTCGGGATTAAAAACTAACCAGTTTTCTACACCGCCCAAATAATACAGCATTTTTTGACTACCAAAAGAATGGGCTACTGCCAAGCGGTTTGCCCAAATCACTTGGCGATGTACTTTTTGATAGTGCCTGAAATCGCCGCCAACGATACCCGTAAATCCGGTATTTTTGAAGCGCAAATCAAACTGCTGGCTATTAATAATGGCATCAAAAGGCTTTTGGAATTCTACATAAACCTTGTAGCGTGTGCCATTGTAAAAGTTCAAACCTGTATTAATAGTATTATCAAAAACATAAGACAATTTGGTATTGACCCACGAAAAAGGAAAAATCGGTGTCAACAAAGTATTGACATCTGTGGCACGAAAAACAAAACGTTCGTTTCGCAAACCAGTTGTCAGACTCAAGCTGCGATAGGTATCGAAAGGATAAGTGAGTGTATATTCTGCCAAATTGGTGGTTTGTTTCAAGGCTCCGCCTGTTGAACGACGATAAAACGTGAAGCGTTTGTCTAAGCGTTTTTTAACATCATCATATTGTATAAAATACTCTGTGCCATTCAACGCCAAAGGCAAACGGAAGCCACCTGTAATACGATGGTCTTCAAAAAGGTCAACTACCCCAACTTTGATAAGTGCGTTGAGGTCAGGCAGATTAAACGGCACACCGCTACCCAAAAAAGGCTGATAGGGTGTAAAAATGAGTGTATTGTCGACTTGCGAAACCAAATTGTCGATGCTATATTGAGGAATATAAATCCGTACATCGGTGCGTTTGAAAAAAGTTTTAGGTTCGGTCGCAACAGGAGCGGTTTTGCGTACTGGTGGCGTAACAATTAAGGTGTTTTTGGCTGAATCGCTACTTGTTTGGGGCATGTAGTTATCAAAATCGCTTTGGAAATAGTAATTTTCGTTGTCTTTATTGTTTGGAGGGGTATCAACAGATTTGGGAGTTGTGTGATTGCCATCTGAACTGGACGATGGGTTATTGTTGAGTTTGGGTTTTCGTGGTGGTTTTTTATCTTTTTGTTCCAATTGATTGCGGAAAGCTGTATTTTCGAGCTTTTGTGACAACAAAGGCAAGGTATCGGTGATATTTTGGCGAACTAATTTGTATTGTTGGTTTTCGAAATACACCATAGCAAGCTGTTGGTTGCGGCTCACATCTTGCAAACTAATACCTTTTTCATAATTACTAATGGCAAAAGAGTGTCCGATAGTTTTGTAAATTGGCAAAGTATCGATACGTTCCAAAATGCCTTTGGCGCGATATTCGGCTATTTGCTGGGTGGTATAGTGGCGGTTAAGGGTCAGCGAATCGCGAAAGATAGTCTTGATGTCGGTTCGCACCAATAGACTATCAAAATACAAAGCATAACGATTATTGATACCATTTTCGTCACCTACATATACCAAATAGGTGCTGTCGTATTGCATTGGTAGTTGTTCGTTAGCAAAAGGTGTTTGGGTGAGGCGTGCCAAAACAGTGCTTTGACCTTCTTCTATTGCAGGCGTATTTTTGTCCAAATCATAGAAAAAAATATCGTAGTTATCAAGGGGCATCAAAGTATCCAATTTGGCAAGACGCAAAGTGTCGTTGGTGCGATTGGAGAGAAACGCAATGCCGCGTCGGTCTTTCAGGCGCACATAACGGGCTTGCAGTTCGGGATAAAAATCGTTGGTGAGCGGCGTAACTTTGGTGGTCGGCAGGTCATAGAGAAATAAATCGACTTGTCCTGCCTGCACTGCTGTAAAAACCATTTGCAAAGAATTGGTAAAATCGATGCTCAATACTTGTTGAAATTTAGTGATATTGGGGCTTTTGAATTTTTCGTCTTCTTCGGGATGATAAATGGTGAGCAAAGTTTCGTCGCGACGTTCATAAACGATTGCCAATTGTTGGCTGCGAGCGTCCCAAGCAATAAGCGGATAATTTTCTTTCCAAGGCTGTTTGTAAGATTTAAAACCGTTGGCTAATACGCGTTTTTTGGTGTTGGTTTTGGTGTCATATACCCACACCAACTGTCGTCCGATTTCGTTGGTGGTATAGGCAATGTATTGCCCGTTAGGACTTATGCGCACTTGTCCTACTACCTGTCGGCGGTCGCCATTGTTGCGCAATTTGGCGTGGAGTGTTTCGGTATTAGCCGAAATTTTTTGACGATTGTTGGTTTCTGATTGATAAAGTTGGCGGTAGTATTCATTAAAATCTTCGACGGTTGCGCTAATGGGTGTGCCTAAGACAAACAAAAAAGCACTTTCGGCGCTGCGATTGACGCGTGTGAGGTATAAAATGTTGGGTATGGCAGAATGACCATGCAAAAGGGCGATGTAGTGCCAAAGGGCATGTCCTGCCAGTGTAGCACGGTCGCCCGATAAAGTAACGAAATTATCGAATCCGTTAGATAAAATTTCTTGGCGCAAACGGTTATCGAGTTCGCTGTTCCATTCCTCACCGATATAGGCAACCAAACCATTAGTGAGCCAATCGGGAAGGTTGAGCATAACTGCATTTTGCAAAATCTCTTGAATATTAGTGCCAAAAACCATTCGCTCGATGGACACCCGCGCCACACCTTCCCGAATTTGGGTCGCTAAATGTTGGTAATTGCCATCGAAATAAACAAAAATTTTGTTGCCAATAATTTTGGTGACTCCACCTGTGTTATTTGCCTCTATATTGGTGCCGATATTGGTTTGTTTGAGGTCGGAGAGGGTATGGTAAACCATAATTTCCACTTTTGCTCCGTTTTTAAATTCCAATTTGGCTTCAATATCGTTCAAAGAACGCTCACCCACAGTAGCAGCAAATTTGGCAATATCATAGCCGCCTTGATAGAAGTAGGTGCGAAAATTTTCTGATTCATAATACGACCAGATAAATTTATCATATTGCACCCTATTCTGTCCAAAAGTGGTATAAAAACCTTGTGCTACAAGAAAATGGCTGCACAACAAAAGGATTATAATGATAATAGATGGTTTCATGGTTTTTTTAGGAGGTTCACGGTAGAAAAAAGGTTGATACAACAACAAAAACGCTTTGGTTTTTTTGTGTAACGCAAATATGGCAACAAAATTACACAAAATCTTTTAAATGTCCAACAAGAAGCAAAAAACGCCACAAATTTAGCAAATTTTCTACCTTTGGAAAAGATAACTAACAATGGCTCTTCTCAATTTATTTTCCTAATGCCAACCGATAGGCTGCCAAAACTCTTGCTCGTGCTATTGTATGCTCAACAATAGGTGGCGCATAGGCAGATGTTCCCCATTCGGGCAGCCATTTTTTGATATACAATTGTTGTGGGTCAAATTTGTTGGCTTGCAACATGGGATTAAAGATGCGAAAATAAGGTGCTGCATCACAACCCGAACCAGCAGCCCATTGCCACCCGCCCACATTGGCAGCCATATCATAATCCAACAAGCGCGCCGCAAAATATGCCTCGCCCCAACGCCAATCAATCAATAAATGTTTGGTTAAAAAACTTGCCACTAACATTCGAATACGGTTGTGCATAAAACCAGTAGCATTTAGCTCACGCATGCCCGCATCTACTAAAGGATAACCTGTTTTGCCATTGCACCATGCCTCAAAATCCGATGCTCGATTGAGCCATTGTATCGAATCATATCCAGGCTTAAACGCTTGAGTGGCTGTGTGTGGAAAATGATATAATATAGATTGAAAGAAGTCACGCCAAATCAGTTCGTTTAGCCAAACCATACTTTTTTGCATTGCCAAACGCACTGCCTGCCGAATGCTAATCGTGCCAAACCTGAAATGTATTCCCAGATGTGTGGTACTTTGATAAGCAGGGAAATTGCGTTGTTCGGCATACTTCTCTATCAACGATAATGGAAAATCGGCAGAAGGAAAATCGCAATTGAGTGCCTCAAAACCAATATCTGTCAAGCTCGGCAGGTGATAGGGCGTTGAGGTGGGATAGAAGTGGCGGCTATGCTCCACCGATTCATAACTTGGTGGTGCATGGTGCAAATACATTTCTTTCCAACGTTTACTATAGGGCGTAAAAACGGTATATGGTGTTCCATCAGATTTGGATACCTCGTTTTTCTCAAAAATAACATGGTCTTTATACCCTTTAAACACAATTTGGCGTGCCGACAGCAAAGCATAAATACTTTTGTCGCGTTCTTGTGGATATGGCTCATAATCGCGATTGCAATATACCGCACCGATGTCGTAGGTTTGTAGTAGTTCTTCCCACACTTCTTGCGGCCTGCCGTATTTGACCAATAAACTACTACCCTGTTGCTGCAAAGCCAGATGTAGTTTTTGTAGTTGCTCGTGAATAAACACCACACGCCGATCCTGTTGTGGTAGGCTATCTAAAATTACAGAATCGAAAATAAAAAGACATAATACAGGCAAATTGCCTTGTAAAGCATGGTATAGTGCTGTATTATCCTCCCAACGAAGGTCGCGCCTAAACCAATGAATAGCTATTTTCATACACAATAAAGGTAAAAACTAAGAAAAAAAGGAGGAATTTTCTTTCACCAATAAAAAAAAGCAAAAAAAATGGTAAAAATGTAACGTTTGAATAGGAGAAAGGCATAAACAAGACAACTGAACATTATTAAACAATTTTTAAAATTCTAAAATATAAAGGCTATGCGTAATTTACAGTTTCTCCTCATTAACCTTTGCTATACTCTTTCTTTTTTATTCATATCTACCACTACTTTTGCCCAACTAACTTCCCCAATGGTTATCAATCCTCTACAAACTAACCTCGCAACACTACTACCAACACCTTGGGTTGCCAGACATGACTTAACTTCGGCACAATATCAAACAGAATTTAACAACCTCACTGCACAAGGCTACCGCCCCAAAGTTGTTTCGGGATATGCAGTCAACAACCAAGCCCGATATGCCTGTATTTTTGAAAAACCAGCAAGCACTGTTCCTTGGATTGCCTATCACGGACTAACTGCTGCCGACTACCAAACCAAATTTAACCAACACACCGCACAAGGCTATCGTCCCGTTCAAGTAACTGGTTTTGCGCTAAACAATATCCCTTATTTTACGGTTATTTTTGAGAAACAAACTAATCCACCACAATGGGTAGCACATCATGGCATGACTTCGGCAGATTATCAAACCAAATTCACCACTTATATTGGACAAGGTTATCGCCTAATTGATGTAGCAGGATATACAGTCAATAACATCGACTATTATGTTGCCATCTGGGATAAATCTCCCAGCCAACAATGGGTAGCACATCATGGCATGACTTCGGCAGATTATCAAACCAAATTCAATACCTACAACTCACAAGGCTATCGTGTGCAGCAGGTAAGCGGCTATACCGTTAATGGACAAGAAAGATATGCAGCCATCTGGGAAAAAACAGGAAGCGGTTTGTTTCAGGCTCGTCACAGCATGAGTAGCGGACAATACCAAGACATCTTTGACAATTTGTACTACCAAGGCTATCGTCCCGTGTGGGTCAATGGCTATGCAGTTGGCACCAGCGCCCAATTTGCGGCTTTGTGGGAAAGTAAAAGCGGTTTCTCGGCAACAGATATGCAAAACATAGACCAAGCCGTACAAACCTATATGGCAGAAAACAATATTCCCGGTTTATCGTTTGCAATTACCAAAAATGGTAAATTGGTCTTGGCAAAAGGATATGGTAATGCCGACCAAAGTACCAGCGAATTGGTTAGTCCCAAAGATAGATTCCGTATTGCCAGCGTATCAAAACCGATTACTTCGGTAGCAATTATGAAACTTATCGAACAGTATCCTACCAAAATCAATATCAATAGCAAAGTCTTTGGAACAGGCGCTTTATTGGGAACAACATACGGCAATAGCACCGCGTATACAGATAATTTAAAAAACATCACCGTTAAACATCTATTAGAACACACACAAGGAGCATGGGACAATGATGGTGACGACGGAGTGGGCGACCCTATGTTTATGAACATGAGCCTCACACAAGCAGAACTGATTAGCTGGACACTAAACAACCAAAGTTTTGAACGAGCACCCGGCGAAGACAGCCAATACTCTAATTTCGGTTATTGCTTGCTCGGAAGAATTATTGAAAAAGTAAGTGGTAAAACGTATGAACAATATGTGCAGCAAAACGTCCTCAGTCCGATGGGAATCTCACAAATAGAAATCGGAGGCAACAAATTAGCCAACCGAAAACCCAACGAAGTTGTTTATTATCCAACAAGTGACGCTTATGCTAGCTATATGAACGTAGAACGAATGGACTCACATGGTGGTTGGATTGCCACACCCATCGATTTGGTTAAATTCATGGTCAATGTAGATGGCTTTACCACTGTTCCCGACGACATTAGCACTACTTCTTTCAACACCATGATCACTCCTTGGGAAACAGGTGCCGGTTATGCCAAAGGTTGGGGAATATCGGGCAACAATTTTGGACACAATGGAGCAATGTCAGGAACAATTGCACAATTAGAACGCAGGGGTGATGGATATTGCTTTGCAGTAGTCGTAAATACATGGCCTTCAAGTACCGATAAATATGCAGGAAAAATGAAACAGTTGCTTAACAACATGATTAACAATGTTGTAGCTTGGCCCGCTTATGATTTGTTTTAATGAATCAACAACAAAAAAGGCAGTAATACAAAAAAGGTATTACTGCCTTTTTTTATTACTGCTTTGATAACAACATTATAAAGGTGTTATTTTGTTATTACCAAAACAAGTCCAACAAGGTGACAAGATTACAAGCTCAAAATAATAAAAACCCCGACGGGGTGACACATTTATAGCTTCAAAATAATAGAATAATTAACATAAACCCCGACAGGGTGACATTATTCGACAAAACATAACACATTTTCACCCCGTCGGGGTTTATGCCTTTTTTGTTCCGTTTTTTATTGCTATAAACCTATCACCCTTTCAGAGTTTATTTGAATACTTTTTTATTGTTGTCATTTTCCGCAACACTACCTAATGTCGTTATCAAAGTGTGCCACGGCTGCGAGGTTTTGGCTTTTTTTGTTCCGTTTTTTATTGCTATAAACCTATCACCCTTTCAGAGTTTATTTGAATACTTTTTTATCGTTGCTATTTTCTGAAATACCACCTAATAATGTCGTTATCAAAATCATGTTTTTTTACCCCAAAAATCAAGCGTTGGTGGCTTGTTGCAAAAGATTCACCCATTGTTGTTGAAGGCTTTGCACACTATAAGACCGTTCGAGGGTTTGCCGTCCTGCTTTGCCGATTTGTTGCCGCAAACTTGGGTTATCAATGAGGCATTTGAGTTGTTGTATCCACTCTTCTTGCGAATTTGCGAGCAGTCCGTTGTGGGTGTCTTGTATAATATCTACATTTGCCCCAATTTTTTGTGCAATAGTAGGCACAGCCATTGCCATATATTGCAGCGCTTTCATGGCGCATTTGCCTTTTGACCATTCGTCGTCGGGAAGTGGCATGATGCCAATGTCAAAACTATTGATGTGCGCCACTTCGGTGTCGGGTGTCCAAGGGTGTGCCGCGATAGGTAGCAGGGGTGTCGCAAAATCGGCTTTTCCCACCACTTTGAAACGAATTTTATCGCCATATTGTCGGTATATTGCCTCCAAAGCGGGCAAAATGGTTTCAAAGTGAGGTATTGTCGTTTCGCTGCCCATCCAACCGATGGTAACTACGGGCGGATTATAATCTTTGGGCGGGAACTTTTGCAGGTCATATTGCCGCAAGTCTATAGCCGAAGGAATGATATGGACGTTCGGGTTATATTGCAAGGCGTATTGTTGCAAATAGCGGTTGCCTGCTACAATAGTGTCGGCGAGGGCGATAATTTTGGCAGTTTTTTGGGGATTTTTTAAAAACTCCCATCGTTTGTTGGCTTCCGAAACGTTCGGTAGCCATATTGCATCGTCAAAATCAAAGATAATTTTTGCCTTAGTACACAAATGTAGACTTTTTTCAAACACAATTGTTCCCAACATAAAGGCTTCGCGCTGAATGATGATGACATCATAGCGTTTGGCAGCTAACAAATCTGCCGTTCGGCGAGCAATCATTTTGCACAAAATAAGCATTTTTTGCCATGCAGGAGCAGGACGATACAAAATGGCATCGTCTTGGGCAGATATGATAGCATGATGGTGCAACTCAAAGCCCGCTTGCTGCCAATAGTCGGCATAGCACTCGATTCGGTATCGTTGGCTCGGCGAACGGTCGGGGCGATGAAGGGCAAGGTAGAGTATCTTTTTGTTGTTTGCCACAGGAATGCAAAAAAATAATGATGAACAGAGAAAAAAGGGAAAAATGCGTCCCAAAACTACAATAATAATGCCTCCACGCACAAGTTGGAGGCATTATTGTTTTGTTTTTTGGGTGTTTGATGCCACAACATAAGGGAGCAAAGGTAGCAATTTTGTAGATGAAGCAATGTTTTGGGGTTTATTGATTAAGTAGTTTGGAGATATTAATGAGTGTTCCAATCAAGACTACGAGCGACAAGATGATGCCAAGTATTCCCAAAATATAGCTGCTTTTATTTTCCGCTTTGCTGCGTTTTGCTCTTGCAGCGGAAGCAACACCCAATATAAAGGCAGCTAAACCAAAGATGATTCCTGCAAAAAATATGCCTACAAAACCACAAACGAGCGAAAGGATTCCAAAAACGTCTATATCTTTAGTAGCGTTGCGGCGTTCTTCTATAGCTGCTTTTTGTTTAGCTTCTTTTTCTTCTTCTTCCTTTTGAATTTCGACCACCGTGCCATTAGCATATCTGATGCGTGCCACATGTAGTTTGCTAATGATGCGGTCTATTTTTTTGATTTTACCACATTTTTGGTATTTGATTTGTGTTTTTTCGATAGCAACAATGTGTGCCAAAATTTCTCCACCTTTTTTCAGCTCGATGATGTCACAAGGCTCGTCTTTGGCGGGTGAAGGTTCGGCGGGTAGGTTGCTGGGCATTTCGGGCAGGTACAACAGTTCTTTATTGTTGTTGGTTGCCGTAAAAATAGGGTTGTTTTGGGCGGCTACGGGTGTTGCTGTGAGCAATAGTAGCCACAAAAAGATTGAAAGGATACGTGTCATACGTTTTTTTGTTTGTTATGGATTGATAAATGTTTTTACAGAAAAGTATAAAGCCTTATAGTATTATGGAAAGGAGGAGAATGGTGAGAGCCAGCAATACGATACCAAGTATTAAACCTGCTATGGCAAATCCTATACCTTTCCATCGGTCAGGATAGCGAGTAATGCGGATAAGGGCGGTAATTCCCATGACAATAGCGGCTGTTTCGAGGAATATGCCTACAATAAAGAAACCTGCAACAGCGGCTAACAAAGAAATAACACCAAGCGGGTCGACACGTGTGGACATTTTTTCCCATCTTCTTCTTTTGTTCCATTCAACGTAGTCATTGTCTCTGGTTTGTGGTGGTTTGGGGTCGGTATTGGTGTCGTTGGTGGTGGGTTGTTGTATAACAATATTTTTTCCGTTAGCATATCGCAAGCGTTTGATTTTGCTTTTGCTCAACAAAAGAAGTTTCTTGTTTTTGTCGTCACATTCATAGTATTTTACTACCAAAGGCTGTTCTTCTACGATGTGTGCAATA
>JAEUUX010000097.1 GCA_016787295.1 Chitinophagales bacterium | reverse complement strand
ACGCTCAATAATTACTACCCTTATGGTATGTTGCAGAGTGCGCGGAGTGTGAGTACGGGGGCTTATAGGTTTGGGTTTAATGGGATGGAGCAAGACAACAAAAAAGGCAACATAGGACAACATATAGATTTTGGTGCGCGGGGTTTGGATACCCATAACACTAAATTTTATGGTATTGACCCGCTGGCAGCTAAGTATCCTAGCATTTCTCCTTATGCTTTTGTGGCTAATAGCCCGCTTCAATTTGTTGATGGAGATGGAAAGAAGATAAGGGTATTTTTTCACTCAAATGCACGTGAGGAATTTAACGAGAAAATAATACCTATGTTAACTCATGACATTTATCCTAATATAGCATTTTCAATTATATGTACTAAAGATGGTGATTTTTTAAAAGCAACTCAAATAGATATGAATCGACCCTTAAGTGCAGCGGAAAAAAGAATAATACAAATCTCTGATGCGACTCGTACTATTACGCTTAAAGTTAACACGGGGGGAGAAGGTGAAGTTAGTCCTGATTCGTATGATGAAAATGAATCGACAATTTTTACAGGACGTTTAGCGGAGTTAGGCGAGAAGACAGAAACTAACCCTTATTGGACAGCTTCTGACCTATTCATACATGTATTAGAAGAGCGTTGGTCGGCTAGTGTTAATGTAAATAACAAAAATGCGAAAACTTTTGACGACAAATACAAAAGAGATCATATTGCAGCTATAGAAAATTCTCTTCCTTTAATTGGTTATCGATATATCAATCAAGTTAATGATGTAGTAGGGTCTCTTTATTTAACGGACTTTGATATAATAAACGCTAAAGGCGAATACTTAACAACTGTTCGTTTTACTAAAGACCGGACCATCGACCCAAAAGATCCAGACGGTGTTAGCCTCAAAGACAATTCGATAACAAAAACTACGTATCAACGAAAAAATGCTCCGTCTTCGATTCTACCTCCATATAAGTATCACTACAGCAATGTACCATCCGAAAATAACGATAAAACAGAGATGAAATATACTCAGCAACATTTTGAAGATAATCCACCACCCAAAAAATAATATATTATGAAATCGTATCTTTTTTTTATGTTTTTATTGTTTTTTACTCAAGTAAAAGCTCAGGTTAGAACATCGCAATTCGTTAACAGAACTGACTTATTGGAAAATTATTGTTACTCGCTCCATTTTCCTATTAGTTATACTTGTGATACTTGTACTTACGCCAATTGCGATACTTGTGCTTCCTATCTTTCTGATTTGAGTAAGTTCGTTGACCTACAGGTTGAAAATGTATCCCGAAAAGATGTGGATGATCTCCTTAAAATGTTACCTCAGTTAACTGAAGTAAGGACAATACAATTTCGTTGTATTCCTGGGAGATATGTACAAATTTTTCAAGAAATTGAAAAATTAGATAAATTAGAATACGTAGAATTTCAGGGTTATGTCTTCTCAGATGCCGACTTAGATAATATTGATTTTTCTTTTATATTGAGTAAATTAAAGAAAATAAAGTATTTATCTATTATTTCTTTTAATTTATCTGTTATTCCTCCTGAAATAGGACAATTGACCCAATTACGTCAATTGAATATTGCTGATAATGACTTTGCAGAATTTCCTAAAGAATTTGCCAATTTACATAACTTAAAAATTTTACGTGTTGGAGTATTGGCAAGATTTGACAAAAAGTTTACCAGCAAGGTGCAACACATTTCAGAGACTATATTAGGATTACCAAATTTAGAAGACTTAACTATAATTAGTCCTGACCTCAGAGAGATTCCATGTGGTTTAATGGATATGCCTAAATTAAAAAGAGTAGCTATACGCCAAAATAAGTATATTACAGAAAAGCCTGATTGTATTGATGAAAATAAATTTGATTATTTTTATGTGTATACTTCGTCTTACTAGATAATATTGACAAATTTACGTCTCAAATACGTGAAAATAATGTGTAGCGGTATATCTGTCACTTCCCACTTATCTTGTTGTAATAAGGTTTCAACAATACAATATATCGATTAGCAAGTCTATCATCCGAGTAAAAAAGAATGACTTTATGTAAATGTAGCCTAAAAATACACCAACCTTTTTTTTGAGTTAATTTTTCAGCGAAAGTTAAGATACGAATAACTTTGTGTTTAAAACATTTAAAGTTTAATAAACTCTAAAACATACATGGAGACTTGAAATTTAGGCAACGAAAGGCATAATTATGGAAACCCCCAAGAGCAGGAACAGCCATCTTGCTCAGTTTTGTTGCGCCCTAAAAATCGATAACTCACTATATCCACAATTCCCAATCGGCAATGTAACCGATGAAGTCAACTCCATCATGGGCAATACCCACATGGAATGGACACCCTACGGAAAAATAAGCCAAGTAACGCATCCAGGAGGTAATCCCAACAACCTTCCCAACTTAGCTTTTGCTTACGATGCCACACAAAATAGGGTAAGACAAGACCAAGGCTATCCCAATAATCTCGGCGGTGGCATCAGCAAATCAACTTTTTATGTGCGCGATGCGCAAGGCAATCCTATGGCTATCTATGAACAAACAAATGACAATAGCATAGAACTCAAAGAAATGCCTTTGTATGGCAGTAGCAGATTAGGAAGCATTAGCACCGATGTTTTGATAAGCAATAATGCCATTAATGGCAATGTTTCGTCTTCGCTTACCTTTACGCCAGACCAAATACTTCATACCGAAAACAATTATTTGTTATTCGGCTTAATGGACGTTACCCTAGCCAACCAGCCTCTTGAGCTATTGGCAACAGTCAATCAACCCTCCCCTGTTTTCCAACCCTATCCACAAAATACCGTAACTAATTATACCAGTTCCACCACTCCCAACTACCAAAACACCGCCTTGGCAGAAGACGTACAAGGGAATATGACTATCGGACAGACGGTGAATACCTTACTATCTAACAACAGCCCAATGTGTTTTGACAAAAATCAACTCATGGTATCAAACTCATCGCAAATCGGAGCAGGGCTAAACATCAGTTCCCAAAGTATTATTATGCCCATCATACCTACTTCGGATGGCAGCAATCCAACTTGTTATGTAGTGTTTTCTATCAAAGACAACCACCTTTTTGCCTATAAACTTTGCTACGACCTTCTTGGACAAGCCAGTTTTATATGGCAAAAACAACTTACAACCGGCACAGCAATACCCCCCTTACAAAATACTTTTGCCCTAAGTGCAGATTTTACTTCTACCGATGGAAAAATAGACTTATATTTGCGGCGAACAACCAGCAATTCCAACACGCAAATCATCAGATTACGATACCCCAACAATGCTTTTAATTCTGATGGTACTGGCATACCTCTGTGGGAGAGTTCACAAGCTATCGGAACAGCTTTTACCTTTTCCCCAACCGATCCTTTTTCTGCCACCACACCCGAAATCCAAATATCTCCCAACGGCAAACAACTTGCCGTTGCCAATAATGCAGGTGATCCTGAAGCCCAAACCCTAAGAGGAGTAGTCAGACTATACCGCCTTGATATCTCCAACCTCGCCACACAAACTGCCACAATAGCAAGACTACCCTACACTACTGCTTCGCCATATAACAAAACCTGTATCCGAAGCATCGACTATTCTCCCGATGGTAACTACCTCTATGCCATTTTTAGAAAAAACGGCACGGAAGAAGTTCGCAGGGCTTTCCTTTCTCCCCCCGCTGGCACTGATATTATTTTCCAACCGCTTATACCAACCGCTCCAATACAAAATATCCTAAACTCCCCAGGCAGCCAATTCACCAGCACCGTTAGACGCGGCAAAAACCAGCGAATGTACGTGGCGTTCCGGACTAAACCCTACATTTATAGCATTAGTGAGCCAGACAACACTACCCTTACTGTGGCGGACAATATACATATCAATATTGCCTACACTTACCCCATTGAAACACCGTCTCTTGCAACACTGCGCGGCAATATTAACGCACAAGCGCACCTACAATACCTCAGAAACCCCAAAATGCTTCCCCTCCTCGCCACCCAAGAACGCGGACAAAAACAATACGAACTAACCGACCACCTCGGCAACGTCCGCACCACCTTCTCCGACATCAAACAAGCCAAAGCTACAGACACACCCAAGTTAGATACCTACACAGCCCAAGGCAACC
>JAEUUX010000094.1 GCA_016787295.1 Chitinophagales bacterium | reverse complement strand
TTGGTCGCCTACATAGATGACCAAAGTGGTGATGTCGGATTCGTAGCGGTCATAGATGCGGTAATAGTATTTGAATACTTCGCGCGGATAGTAAGACGGGGCATCGCCTTCTATTTCTACGTGTACCAAAATAAAGCTATCGTCACCATTTTTGAGGCGAACTTTGATGAGCTTGTCGCTGATTTTCTTGCCTTTTCGCTCTTCGTCGGCAAACAGTTTGTGGAGTTCTTGCTCCAAGAATTCGGGAGCGACAGAAAAATCAACATTTTCGTAAAGGTTGGGCAGGAAGTATTGGATAAATTCTTCTACAAAAGCATATATCAACTCTTTCCACCGAGTGTCGAAATCTATGGTTAACATATAGGAAATGGGAGGTATTGAGAAAAAAATTACATTTGCATTGGTACATCAATGCCCAATAAATGCAAACCAGAACGAATAATGTCGGCTGTTGTTCGGCTCAATATCAGACGAAAATGGCGTTGTTCGGCTGGCACATCGCTGCGCAAAATAGGACATTCGGTATAAAACTTATTGTAAGTTCGTGCCAAATCGTAGCAATAGGCAGTCAATACAGATGGGTCGTATTGTGTAGCCGTATCGTCAATAATAGCAGGATATTTATAGATCAATACCACCAATTTGCGTTCTTCTTTACTCAAAGACAATTGGGTGGAATAATTGCTTTCTTGTTCGCTTGCTTTTTGAAGTAGCGAATAGATTCGGGCATAAGTGTATTGAATAAAAGGAGCGGTAAAACCTGTTAGTTCAATAGATTCTTTGGGATTGAAAATCATATTTTTTTGCGGATTGACGCGCAAAATAAAAAATTTCAACGCCCCAATGCCCAAGGTATGGTAAAGGTTAGCAAGTTCTTGCTCGCTAAAACTTTGCACTTTACCTCTTTCGGCGGTTTGTTGAGCGGCTTCATGCTGCATTTGTGCTATTAAATCATCAGCAAAAACAGTTGTGCCTTCGCGCGATTTCATTTTACCTGTGGGCAGTTCTACCATACCATACGAAAGATGATACAGTTGTTTAGCGTATGGACGTTGTAGGCGCTCCAAGCATGCAAAAAGTACCTTAAAATGATAGTCTTGTTCGTTACCTACCACATAAATCATTTTGTTCATCTGGTAGTCTTCGTAGCGCAGTTCTGCTGTGCCGAGATCTTGGGTGATGTAGACGGAGGTGCCATTTCGGCGCAACAATACCTTTTTGTCCAAACCAATATCGGTGAGGTCAATTTGCACCGAATTGTCGGTTTCGCGCTGAAAAACACCCAAATTCAAGCCTTTTTGCACAATATCTTTGCCCAGAAGATAGGTATTTGATTCATAATAGTTGCGGTCGAAGTGAATGCCTAATTGCTCAAAAGTGGCATTAAAACCATCATAAACCCAACCGTTGAGTTGTTTCCAAATGGCTACGGTATCGGGGTCTCCTGCTTCCCAACGTTCGAGCATAGCATTAGCTTCTTGCATAATGGGAACTTGTTTTTCGGCTTCGTCGTTAGAGGCTTCGGGGTGTTGGGCTTTGTATTCGGCAACTTGGCGTTTCAGTTCATTGCCAAACAATACATAGTATTTGTCGATAAGATGGTCGCCTTTGAGTCCGTTGGTGGCGGGTGTTTCACCTTCGCCAAATTTGAGCCATGCCAACATTGACTTGCAAATAGCAATGCCTCTATCATTGTAGATAGTCACTTTTTTTACTTCGTAGCCATTAAAAGCCAAGATTTCGGCAATAGCATGACCCAAAAACATATTGCGCAAATGTCCCAAATGCAGGGCTTTGTTTGTATTGGGTGAGCAGTATTCTACTACTGCTACTTCGTTTTTAGCAGGCTGACTGCCATAGTTGGGGGTTTGGGAGATGGTTTGCAGTGTTTCGAGCCAAAAAGCATCAGAAAAACTAATGTTGATGAAGCCTTGTACTATTTCGCAATGGCTAATGCTGGGCAGGGCATTTTGCAAATACGCGGCTACTTCGGCGGCGATAACAGGTGGGGCTTTTCGGGCAATTTTGCTGAAGGCAAACATAGGAAGGCTAAAATCGCCTGTAAACTGTTCAGGAGGTTCGTTAATAACTACAGCTCTGGGTTCTACCGTTGCGCCATAGAGTTGTTGAACAGCAGCAGCAGTATGTTGCTGTAATAATTGGGTTATTGACATAGAAAAAGATGTTTTGCACAATTTGGTGTGGCAAAGTTACGGTAATTTTGGCTATCTATATACAGTTTGGAATAATAAAATGCTACCTTTGCGGCGCAAAAGCTGTTATCTTACTTAATAAATCGGTCTAACCGCCAATATTTGACCAGAATATAGCCGACCAACATACCTGTTAAGTGCGCTAAATGGGCAATATTGTCACCTGGCATATTCGCAAATTCAAAACTCAATTCAGAAATACCAAAAACGATAACAGCCAAGTGAGCAGGCATAGGTATAAACATAAAGTAGATAATGGCAGAAGGAAACAACATGCCAAAAGCTAACAATACACCATATAATGCTCCTGACGCTCCAACTGCCACATGACTATTGAGCCAAGAGTCTTTGTATTCTTCTACGGCAGTAGCTATATCTTGTGCCAACGTCAAGCTATTGCTTCCGCGCAGTTGTTCCAACAAAATTTGTTTGCTCTCGGTAGAATATAACTCAAATTTGTTGAACAATTGCGTTAAGGTATCGGCATTGGGGGTTTGCAGAAAGGTATCGAACAGTTGAATATCGGGCAAAAAACGATACCAAATAATCAAAGAATACAACACGCCTGCAAAAATACCTGTCAACATATAATATTGAAAAAAACGACGACTACCCACAAATCTTTCCACAGGCGCACCAAACATCCACAAACATAGCATATTGAAAAACAAGTGGCTAATGCTGCCGTGCATGAACATCGACGTTACATACTGAAAAATATAGAAGTCAGAAGCCACAGGAATATGTAAGCCCAAGTATTGAGAGGCAGGCAATTGATAGGCTTCCTCGAAAAGTCCTGCTACGATAAAACACAGCACATTGACAATCAATAAATTCTTGGTAACAGGAGGTAAATCGCCAAAGTTATCGGCGTAAATATTTCTACTCATCAATTCAGGATTAAATGGGTGATAATGGGGGGGTAAAGGTAAGGTTTTTTTCCGTATTTTAAGCAGTAAACACATGTATCCCAATAAAAAATTACATCGCTATTTGCTCAACAAGCAATATATTGTCATTCCTATCGGCAGCAATAGCAATAATCACCACACCATAACAGCCACTATCAATGGACAAACTTGTTGCTTGGTGGTCGACACGGGTGCAAGTCACACTTGTTTAGATATTATGGCTGTAACAGATACTTTACAGTTAATAGTAAGCAACATGGAGCATAGTCAGGTTATTGGTTTAGGTAATGTAGAAGGCAAATTATCGCTCACTTTTATCGAATCGATAACTTTGGGCGAACAACTACATCTCACCCAAAGAAGCCTGCCTGTCATTGACTTGGGAGTGGTGCGGCAAGTCTTTTGGGAAACCAACCAAATCATTATTCATGGCATTTTGGGTGCCGATTTTTTATCCGAATGCAATGCACTCATTAGTTACGAAAATTCTTGTTTATATCTATTACAACCCAATATAGCTGATTAAACAAACAAGCATTATGAAAAAAATTACCCTTCCGAACATAGCCATACTGCAAACGGCTGCCGAAGGAAAAACCCTTGCCCGACACGAAGACGGACGCATTATTTTTGTGGAGGGTGCGGTGCCGGGCGATGTTGTCGATGTGCAGGTCATTAAATCCAAAAAAGATTATATCGAAGCCAAAACTGTGCATGTTGTCAGTCCATCACCCGACCGTGTGGTGCCTTTCTGTCAACATTTTGGCGTGTGTGGCGGCTGTAAATGGCAACAATTGCGCTACGAAAAACAAGCCGAATATAAACAACAATTGGTGGAGGAAGCTTTGCGGCGCATTGGCAAATTGCAGTTTCCATCGCTACTGCCCATCATCAAAGCACCTCAACACCAATACTATCGCAACAAATTGGAGTTCACTTTTTCGAACAAACGCTGGCTAACCACCGACGAAATTGCCTCCGAATCCACACACATAGAACGCAACGCTGTTGGTTTTCACATTCCCGGTATGTTTGACCGAATTGTGGACATACAACATTGTTATCTACAAAACGACCCTTCCAACGCCATTCGCAACAGCCTCCGCCAATATGCTTTGCAACAAAATTGGTCTTTTTATGATGTGAAGGAACATCGCGGTTTTTTGCGAAACCTCATCGTCCGCACCACCAACACAGGCGAAGTATTGGTCATTTTGAGCGTAGGACATGACGATGCCGAAAAAATACAATTGGCGATGGATTTTTTGGTGGAACAGTTCCCACAACTCACGTCTTACCACTATGTAGTGAACACCAAAAAGAACGATACCCTATATGACCTTGACATTGTAACCTATCATGGGCGCGGTTTTTTGTATGAACAACTAGAAGATTTGCGGTTTAAGGTTAGTCCCAAATCTTTTTTCCAAACCAACACCACACAAGCCTTAGCCCTCTACCAAACTGCCCGACAATTTGCACAATTGCAACCCACCGATACGGTCTATGACCTTTACACAGGCACAGGTAGCATTGGTATTTTTATGGCGCGACAATGCGAAAAAGTGGTGGGCATAGAAGAAGTTGAAGCAGCTATTGCCGATGCCAAATATAATGCACAACTCAACGGCTTACAAAATACACATTTTTATGCAGGCGACGTAAAAAAGCTACTGACAGTTGATATGGTACAACAACACGGCAAACCCGATGTGCTAATTACCGATCCGCCGCGAGCGGGTATGCACGCCGACGTGGTGCAAACCCTTTTGGAGCTATCTCCCAAGCGTATTGTCTATGTAAGTTGCAACCCATCGACGCAAGCGCGCGATTTGCAGCTACTTGCTGACCGCTACAACATTACCCACGTACAGCCTGTAGATATGTTTCCGCATACGTTTCATATTGAAAATGTAGTGGCTTTGGAATTGGCATAAAGAAACAAGATAGATTGCTCAAATAAAACAAAACAGACTCCCGCTATTAGGTCGTTTCAGTTCGATGTTATGACCTAATAGCGGGAAAAATTTGTTTTGGAGAGTATAAATATCTGTTCGGTAGGTTTTTTTACAAGTGTTTAAAACTCAAAATCAATCACATCGGAGTCACGCACCAATGCTGTTACAAAATCTTGATGTTTTTTGTGTTTGCCAATAACAGTCCAAGAACCCGTAAAGGTATCTCCTTTGCGGCTCAATTTGCCTTTCATGGCTTTTAATCCATGTTGTGTAAAAAGTCTTTGGTATTTGAACAACATATCCTCGCTGTATTTGCAAGAAATACGGTATTGGTGCATTTCATTTAAGTCATCAATAACACGTTCTACGTAAGACAAAATCATCAGAATTGCCAAAATCAAAGCTGTGGAAACAGCAGCCAGACCTAAGTAACCACTACCAATACACATGCCAATAGCCGCCGAAACCCAAATAGTAGCAGCCGTAGTGAGACCCGACACCTTATCACCTTCCTTAAAAATAGCTCCTGCTCCCAAAAAACCAATACCTGTGACAATGTTTGCGGCAATACGGTCGGGAGAGTTGCTGCCGATGGCAATAGATAGCATGGTGAACAAACAAGCCGAAAAACAAATGAGTGTAATAGTGCGGAAACCTGCGGTCTTGTTGCGGTATTCGCGCTCCGAACCGATAAGCCCTCCCGCTACAACGGCTGCAAACAACTTAACAAGGGCATATTGGGGAATTAGTAATTCCATACGCTTAGATAGATATTTTGTTTAGAAAAATGGCTATTGGAGTCGTGACGGTTAAGATGATAGATAAAGCCGCAAAGGTACACTAAATTGTTTAGTTCTTCCATGATTTTGATGATAATCAACAAAAATATTTACTCCTGTTACGCACTGGTACCAAAGATACAGCGTAAATATCATAACGACATTAAAAAAAAGTTTTTTGTTATTCTTATCAAAATAAACCCGATGGGGTGACAAGATTATAGTACCAGAATTGGTTTAATACTGAATTGAAAATACTTTTCGGATCTGATAATAGACGATGTCACGCACTCGTCCCCAAATGTAACATTAATTAACAACCATTTGTCGTTCCTCCAAATGCTATTATCATAAGTGACAAATGGTGATTCTACTTTTTTGCTCACCGAAAAATTAGCAAAAAAGGGTGTTATTTTTTCGAGTGGATTCGTCCGGCGTGCTGTGGTCTTTGCTTAATTTTGTGATAGCAAGCGAAATCGTGCGAAAATTGTCTGTTTTGTTGTATTAGCTACCACAAAATGTAGGCAATCGTTGAGACGTGTTATCGTTTTTTGTTTGTTTAGCCGTGACTTTCATGCCTCAACGACCGAAACAACACTATTTCGGGTGACGAAAATAGTGTAAGCAGATGTGCGTTTTTTGTGACCACAATTATTTGTCTCAAACACTGTCAGTATTTTACAAAATCCGAAGACTGTATTCAATTTAGTATAACATAAACCCCGATGAGGTGAAATTATTCAAAAAAAGCACAACATAATGCCACGGCTGCGCTGTTTTTGCCTTTTTATTCCGATTTTTGTTGCTATGGTCATTTCATCTTTTCAGGGTTTATTTGAATGTTTTTTTAATACTTTTTATCGTTGTCTTTTTCTGTCAAACTATGAAGTAACTTTTCCTTGTTATGAAGTAACTTTTCCTTGTTATGAAGTAACTTTTCATTGGTATGATAACAACATTAAAAAAAGTTTTTTGTTATTCTTATCAATATAAGCCCGATGGGGTGACAGTATTATAGTACCAAAATTGATTTAACATAAACCCCGATGAGGTGAAATTATTCAAAAAAAGCACAACATAATGCCACGGTTGTGAGGTTTTTGGCTTTTTATTCTGATTTTTGTTGCTATAGTCATTTCATCTTTTCAGGGTTTATTTGAGTATTTTTTTAATACTTTTTATCGTTGTCATTTTCTGCAATACCACCTAATGTTGTTATCAAACTTAGTTTTTTTTGTATTGATCAATGCTTACTTCGGGGTCTATGGGGTGTTGATATAGAAGGTGTTGGATTAATTGTTGAGCGAAAAATGGGGCTAATGTAGTACCTTTTGTTCCCATGCCATTGAGGACAGACAATTGAGGATATTGGGGGTGTTTGCCCACAAAAGGATATCGATGTAAGACAGCAGGTCGTATGGCTGCTTGGTGGTCGAGGACTTGGTAGGGGATATGGAGTAGTTGGTCGAGGGTTTGTGTGAATTTTTGGTATTGTTCGGTGGTGGGAGTTGGGTTATTGTTCCAGTGTTGGTAGTTGGAGCCTACCCAATAGATGTCAGGAGTGGTATGTGGCACAATACTTAACCCACTTGCTTTGATGATGTTGGTGATATTGGGCAGGTCGGGCAGTTGGACGAGGAGTCGTTCGCCTTTGAGGGGAACTAATGGAAGGTGTTGGAAATAAGGATTTTGTAGTGCTGCGATACCATCGCAAAATATGACGTGTTTGGCTTTGATGTCTCCCCAAGTGATACCGTTGGTATGTATTTGACAGTCTTGGTAGTTCATTTTCTGGTATAATATAGCATTTTTTTGTGCCAAGTATTGATGAAAAGCGGGTATTAGCTTGTGTAGTTCAATGAAATAAGCGTTAATGGCGATGTGTCCATAATGTTGTTGTAGTTGTGGAAGGTAGTTGTTTTGTTGTAGCTGATGTATCCAAGGAGCAATGGTCTCTTTTTGGCTAAGTTGCTGCATTTCTTGCCATTGTTGTTGTTGTTTAATCAACCACACGATGTTAATAGGTCTTGTGGTGTGTGGTAGGGATAATTGTTGGCAGAGTTGTGTGTATGCTTGTTGTGCATGAGGAAAAAAATCGTCTGCTCGCCATGTTTTGATGAGATATTTTCCTGTGATGGGGTTCATTACTCCCGAAGCGATTCGGGAAGCAGTGTTGGGTAGTCCTTCGTCGATGAGTAGACAATTTTGTTGGTATTGGATAAGATAGTGAGCCACCCACATTCCTGTTATGCCACCGCCAACGATTAGAAAATCTGTGGTCATGGTTTTTTTTGTGTAAAGGTACGCATTATTGTTTGGGAAGTGGGTGTTAGTTAGCGTTTTTTTCCGTATATTTGCGTCAATTTTTACCTTAAAATACTTTTTTTATGAAATATTGGCTTTATATAGTATTGTTTTGTTGTTTTTTTGAGACATCGGTTTTGGCACAAGTGGTATGTCAAGACCGCCATGCACACCATCATCGTGTAACGGCAAAACAAACAGAAAGCATGAGTGATTTAACAGGAACGCGCAGCGATACGATAGATGTGTTGCACTATGATATTGCGTTGGATTTGGTGAGTTTTAGCCCCCAAAACCTTAGCGGAACGACGACACTTAGTATCGTTTCAAAAATGGCTAATTTGGCAGAGATTCGTTTGGATTTGGACAATGCTTTTACGGTGTCTGAGGTGCTGGTGAATGGCAATGTGGCTGTGTTTGAGCAAAATGGAGATTTGTTAGGCATTGCTCTTGCGAGTCCGATGGGGGTAGGAGACACCATTTCGGTGGGTGTGACTTATGGTGGTCATCCACCAACAGCTTCTTTCGGAGGTTTTTATTTTACGAACACCCATGCCTATAATTTGGGTGTTGGCATTGGCATAGACCCTCCTGTATATGGTCGTTCGTGGTTTCCGTGTGTGGATAATTTTGTAGAACGCTCCACTTTTTCCTTTGCCATCACAACAGCAAGCAATAGAAAAGCATTTTGTAATGGTTTGTTACAAAATGTGGCAACAAACGCCGACGGAACGAAGGTTTGGCATTGGTCTTTGTTCCAAACTATTCCAACTTATTTGGCATCGGTGGCGGTGAGTGATTATGCCACGATTAGTTATGACGTACCAAGTGTAACGGGAGCCTTAGTGCCTGTGCAGTTGGGAGACCGTCCTGCCGATACTGCCGATTTGCACCAGTCTTTTGTGCATTTGCCCGATGCTTTTGCGGGTTTTGAGGCGGCTTGGGGCGGCTATGCCTTTGACAGAGTAGGTTTTGTGGTAGTACCGTTCAATGGCGGAGCGATGGAACATGCCACCAACATCGCTTATCCACAATTTGGCGTTGATGGACAGCTAACGTGGGAGCATCGGCTAATGGCACACGAATTTGCACACCATTGGTTTGGCAATTTGGTGACTTGCGAAACAGCAAGCGACATGTGGCTCAACGAAGGCTGGGCTTCGTACAACGAAAGTTATTTTTTGGAACACGTTTATGGCAAAGAACGCTATAATACGAATATTCGCGAAACGAATGCCAGCGTTTTGCAGTTTGCCCATATCCAAGATGGTGACTATTTGCCTGTTGCCAATGTGCCTTTTGAGACTACCTACAGCACACATGTCTATAGTAAAGGAGCTTTGGTGGCGCACAGTTTGAGAGGCTACATGGGAGACAGTTTGTTTTTCTCTTGTGTGAAAGATTATTTAGATACCTTTGCGTTCAAAAACGCTTCTACTGCCCAATTTCGGGATTTCCTCTCCCAATGTTCGGGTATTAACCTAACAGATTTCTTTGAAGATTGGGCTTATTCGCCCGGATTTGCTCATTTCTCCATCGACTCGGTCTATTCTGCTTTTTTGCCCAACAGTAATGTGTTTAATCGAATACACATTCGCCAAAGGCTTTATGAAGCTCCACACTATTATAATAATGTACCGCTTTGGATAACTTTTTTTGATAACGAACTGAACCCACACAGCGAACAAATTACAGTTAGTGGTGGTTGCACGAGTGCTACTGTTGTGTTGCCTTTCTATCCTGTGTATGCCGCTGTGGATTGGGACGAAAAACTGTGTGATGCCACCACCGACGAGCATCGCATTATCAATACCACAGGCATTCAAACTTTTACGACCGAAAAAGCGGAGGTGAATGTAACCAATTTGAGCGGTGAGCTGTTGCTCCACGTCGCACACCATTGGGTTATGCCCGACCGTCCTGACCCAGCTTTACCCAACGTGCGACTGTCGCCCAATAGGTATTGGAGTGTGGGAGGATACCAGACCGATAACTTTGCGGCAACGCTTCAATTGGTGTATGATGGTAGTTCGTCGAGCAGTAGTGGATATTTGGATAACCAATTGATTACAGGAACAGAAAATAATCTAAAAATTGCTTTTCGTTCCAATTCGGGTGCCAATTGGCAACTGCTACCAAGCAGCCAATATACAATTAATACAGGAAGTAGTGCGAATGATAAACGTGGTACGATTACGATTAATCAACTACAATTTGGCGAATATGCCTTAGCTTATACCGCAACAACACCCGATAATCTGCAAACCGTCATACCAGCATGCATTGCCACAGGACTTGAGCCTCTACCCGCTTTGCAAGAAGTATTGCAGGTTGCTCCCAATCCCACAGCGGATAGTTGGACGGTGACATTTGCTCCTATTGTCGGCATTGACCGCCTTGTGGTAACGGATTTGTCAGGAAAAACATGGCGCGACCTTGTTGTGAAAGGACAGCAGGCAATTGTCATACCCACAACAGATTTGGCGAGCGGAATGTATGTGTTACAGGCTTTTTCGGGAAACAAATTGGTGGATAGTGTGAAAGTAGCACGGCAGTAATGTAATAAGGACATTAAAAAACGTCATTGCTTACAAAAAACAAACTAACAAACCTGTGCTATACATATAATAGCAATTAAGCACCACACCACAACAATATACAACCCATAAATACCAAAATCGCCCAAAATCCAAGCAGGATTTTGGGCGACTTTTTGTGTATGATACTATTATACTAAATTGAATACAGTCTTCGGATTTTGTAAAATTAGATAACGACATTAAAAAGTGGTATTGCAAAAAGGATAACGGTAAAATGCTAAGGCAAATAAACCCCGACGGGGTGAAATGATTATAGAAAAATGAATGATGTATAGAAATAAACCCCGAAGGGGTGAAATAATGTCATATTTTGTCGAATAATGTCACCCCGTTGGGCAATGTCATTAAGTTAGGGTAAGCACTTACGCCACCCGTTTATAGTTTACAAGGGTGTAGTTATTAACTGCTCTATATGGCTTTTTTTTGCGTTTGTTAGAACGCCCTGGTCGCACGGATTGTGTATGTTTAGCAAA
>JAEUUX010000092.1 GCA_016787295.1 Chitinophagales bacterium | reverse complement strand
CGTCCCTCGACGTAAAATTATACGTTCGTGACCTAAACTTTTACGTCCCTCGACGTAAAATTATACGTTCGTGACCTAAACTTTTACGTCCCTCGACGTAAAATTATACGTTCGTGACCTAAACTTTTAGGTTCTCGACCTAAACTTTTAGGTTCGTGACCTAAACTTTTAGGTTCGTGACCTAAACTTTTAGGTTCGTGACCTAAACTTTTAGGTTCGTGACCTAAACTTTTAGGTATTCGACCTAAACTTTTAGGTATTCGACCTAAACTTTTAGGTATTCGACCTAAACTTTTAGGTATTCGACCTAAACTTTTAGGTTCTCGACCTAAACTTTTAGGTATTCGACCTAAACTTTTAGGTTCTCGACCTAAACTTTTAGGTGTTTGACGATTATTGGTGCCAATATCAAAGTTTAATGGAGTAATATTATTCAACAATTTAACAATATTATATCGCCTTTTCAGGGTTTTATCCATTGTTTTATATTGGATATTGTTTGCAATTTTGTCGCTATTTCAGAGTTTTTATTTTTTGATGATGCACTTTTGTCGATAACTAAAAAATATCTCGATGGCACTGAATCGGAATAGTGATTCGCCAAAATGCTTTGCGTCAATAGGCAAGAAAATATACCACCCAAAGAACTATTGTGTTTGGAGCAAAAATTTGGACAAAAAATGGTGGTGTTTCAAAAATAGGTGAGATGTATCGCCAAAGATCATGGGAGAGGCTGCTTTTTTTGTGAAAAATAGCTTTATATTTAACCAAACTGCTCCCTCTAATGCCCACCAGCGGCGTGTTTCTCTATTATTTGGCACAAAAAACAAACCGCTTTCCTAAAAAAAACGTATCTTTGCACCCAAAAAAAGCCACTCCAATACTATGAGAATATCTTACAAATGGCTAAAAGATTATTTAGACATTGATGTATCGGTGCAGCAACTGTCCGAAATGCTCACCGACTTGGGTTTAGAAGTAGAAGAAATCGAAACCGTCGAAGCTGTTGCGGGCGGTTTAAAGGGTTTTGTGGTGGGAGAGGTCTTGACTTGCGAGCGTTTTATGGTCAAGGAAAAACAATTGAGCCTCACCACCGTCGACATTGGCACCGACCAAGCCGCGCAAATCATCTGTGGGGCTGCTAATGTTGCTACTGGACAAAAAGTGGTGGTGGCGACCCTTGGCACTACCCTCTACAAAGACAATGCTCCGCTGTTTACTATCGAACGCAAAAAAACGTATGGACATTTCTCCGAAGGCATGATTTGCGCCGAAGACGAAATGGGTATTGGCACTTCGCATGATGGTATTTTGGTGCTGCAAACCGACCTGCCCAACGGCACGCCCGCCATACAACTCTACCCCAATTTTGATAACGACCATGTTTTTGTGTTGGGAATCACGCCCAACCGTTCCGATGCCAATTGTTATTTGGGAGTAGCTAAAGATTTGTATGCTGCTTTGGTGGTCAATCATGGCTATACAAAGGCATTACAACTGCCCCCACACACCGACTTGAGCCAAGCCAAAAGCAAAGAACCATATAGCGTTGTGGTCAAAGATGCCCAAAAATGTCCGCGCTATTCGGGTGTTTTGCTGAACAATGTACAAATAGCGCCTTCGCCCAAATGGTTGCAAGAGCGCTTGGCAGCCAACGGCATTCGAGCGATTAACAATGTGGTGGACATCACCAACTATATTTTGTTGGAATACGGACAACCTTTGCATGCTTTTGATGCCGACCGCATCGGTGGCAACGGCATTGTGGTCACAACCCTGCCTACCAATACGCCTTTTGTTGACCTCAACGGCAAAACCCATGCCTTGCACCCCAACGATTTGATGATTTGCGATGCCAATTTGCAACCCATGTGTATGGGAGGCATTTTTGGCGGTTTCCATTCGGGCGTAAGCGAACAAACGACAAGTATTTTCTTAGAAGCAGCCTATTTTGACATGAAAAACATTCGTCAAAGTAGCACACGCCACCAGCTAAAAACCGACGCTGCCTACCGTTTTGAGCGCGGCACCGACCCCAATAATACCCTGGCTGCCCTCGAACGCGCCGTGTATTTGTTGCAAGAAATAGCAGGAGCAAAGGTAGCTTCGGCTGTGGTTGACAACTATCCACAACCCATCGAACCTGTCCAAATTGACTTGCAATATGCCCATTTGGAGCGCCTCATCGGTATGCCTTTTCCGCCCGATTTGGTACAACAAATTTTGCAGGTTTTGGACATGCCAATTGTGGCAATAGATAGCGAAAAAATAAGCGTCAAAGTACCGACCAATAAAGTCGATGTGACGCGCGAAGCCGACCTTATTGAGGAAATTATTCGCGTCTATGGCTTAAACAAAATTCCTATCCCAACCGAAATCCGCTCATCTATTGCCTACACCGAAGGCATCGATGAATATGAGGTGCAGTACAAAACCGCCAACTATTTAGCCGCATTGGGATTTGCCGAAATCATGGGTTTGTCTATCCAAAATCCCAAATTTTATCCCAACGCCACCGACTTGGTGCAGTTGTTGAGTAGCATCAATGCCGATTTGACAGTTATGCGCCGTTCGTTGCTGCCGACAGCCCTCGAAGCCGTTGCACACAACCAAAACCACCGCTTTACCGATTTGCAGTTGTTTGAGTTTGGCAAATCTTACGCCGCCACACCCGCCGAAGCCGACCAAATGCCTCATTATAGCGAACAAAGCCACCTGAGTCTCACGATGGTAGGCAACAGCAACACAGAATCGTGGCGCAATGGCAAAGCGCAATCGACTGCCTATCACTTTTTTGACCTCAAAGAAGTGGTACACAATCTTTTGGCAAAACTAAATCTTAGCAACTATCAAAACACCCTTATCGAAGGCGATGATTCGTTGAGTTATGGTTTGCAATATGCTGTGGGTAAAAAAGTATTGGTGCGATTTGGCGAAGTCAAAAAAACATTGTGTCAGCAACATGACATCAAACAAAGTGTCTTTTTTGCCGATTTCAATTGGCAAAATGTGTTGGCAGTATTGGCAAAACAAAGCGATATTCGTTTCAGCGAAATTAACAAATTTCCTGCTGTACGGCGCGATTTGGCTTTGTTGGTCGACACCAAAGTTAGTTTCCACGACATTAACGAAGTTGCCGTGAAAACTTTGAAAACCTTATTGCAAAGCGTCAATCTTTTTGATGTGTTTAGCGATGAAAGCAAATTGGGCAAGGACAAAAAATCTTATGCTGTGAGTTTTATTTTGCAAGACCGCGAAAAAACTTTAGGCGAAAAGGATATTCAGGCAGCAATGCAAAAACTACAACAGCAATTGGAAAAACAATTGGGGGTTAGTGTTCGCCAATAAATTTTGTGCTTATATTCTATTTTTATGTGATTTTGATAACACAAGGGGGGATACACGCAGTTATTCCTACCCAAAATAAAAAAAATCCCGCTTAGTGGACATCAGTTCTACTAAGCGGATTTTTTGTAGGCGAAAAACAGTTTTTTTGAAGGCTAAGGCACGATAAAGGTAGTAAATAAATAGCTTTGTTTGTATGAAAAGGGGGAGAATTATTTAATCATGATTCCTAAACAATCCAACAATAATTGGCTCAAATTGGCTCAAATTGGCTCAAAAGCTACAATAATTGGCTCAAATTGGCTCAAATCAAAAAAAGCATTACCTTTGTAGCTATGAAAGCAAAAGTTTATAATTTCGAGATACAGTTAAATTGGCGCGCAGGTTTCGCTCAATTTTTCAAAAGTGCCTGATAATCAAGTAGTTATGAAAAATGAACGAAATGGAAGTATAAAGGTAATCTTATTTGCACCCAAAATAAACAAAATCCGCTTAGTGGACATCGGTTCTACTAAGCGGATTTTTGTAGGCGAAAAACAGCCATTAACAGCCTTTAATCTTGTTGTTCGTTCATCAAATCAATGCCATATTGTCTTATTTGATGCACGAGAGGCATTATACTACGTCCTTTTTCGGTCAAGGAGTATTCAGTTTTGGGAGGTACAACAGCATATACTTCGCGATGAATATAACCGTCTGCTTCCAATTCGCGCAATTGTGAGGTGAGCATTTTATCCGAAATATGTGGAATTTTTCGCAATTCGCTGTAGCGCATGGTTCGGTCTTGTAGTCGCCAAAGTATGGGCATTTTCCACACACCACCAATTTGCTCCATCACCAACTGAACAGGGTTGTAATATACCTTTCCTTTGTAAATAAAATCGGGCATGATTTGGTTTTTTTAATTGAGATTATAAAAAAAGTAGCCATTTTGAAGGCTAAGGCACGGCAAAGGTAGTAAATAAATAGCATTTTTAGGGTAATACTAACCGAAAAGTGCGTAACCTACTTTTTGGTGAATTACATAGAAAAATAATCGCATTGCCCGACCTTTGCACCTGCAATTCCGACAACAAACACAGCAAATGTAAATAAACAACATTCTATAGCTGTACTAACTAAAAAGTACGCCACTTACTTTTGGGTGAATTACATGGTAAAATAATTGAGTTGCCCGACCTTTGCACCTGCAATTCTAAAAATTATTTTTAATCATGAAAAAAATCCTTTTCGCAATGTTGCTATTAGTCCTATCGGTGGACGGATTATTAGCACAAAATACATCAAAGTCCGCCAATAAAAAATTAAATAAAATGGTTACAGAAGTTCAATCGTATGTGCATTTTCATGGCGCACCCACTAAAGGTAAAATTTTGATGGTGGCAAGTTCGCCAAGCGTAAGTCAACAAACAGGCTGGCCTATTGGTTTTTGGGCTGCCGAATTGACACACCCCTTGCGCGTGTTTCAAGAAGCCGGCTATGAAGTAGAATTGGTTTCTACCGAAGGCGGCGCGTTGCAAATGGACAGTTATTCCAATCCGACCGATGCGAGTGGTTATTCAGCAAATGATGTCATTTCGTTGGGCTATATGCAGCAAGAATGGTTTAATGATATGCTCGCCAAAACCCGAAAATTGACCGAAGTAGATGTTGCCGATTATGTTGCTATTTTCTTAGTAGGCGGTCAAGGTCCGATGTACACTTTTAAGGGTAACAAAGATTTGGAGAAACTTTTTGCAGCTTTTTATGAAAGCGGAAAACCCACTGCGGCAGTTTGTCACTCCACTACTTTGTTGTTGGGAGCTAAAAAATCAAACGGCGAATTGTTGGTAAAAGGTAAAACTTGGACAGGTTTTGCTGATGCCGAAGAAGCGTTTGCAGACCAAGCCGTAGGTATGCAAATTCAACCTTACCGCATTGAGACAGAAGCAAGAAAAATTGCAGAGACAAACTTCAAGGTGGCTGCACCTTTTTCGTCTTATGCTATCCAAGATGGTAATTTAATCACAGGACAGCAACAAAATAGCGGAGCAGCAGCAGCAGAATTAGTTGTAAAGGCTTTGGATTAGTTTTTTTTGAATCAGATAAGGTCACATAAGATTTTTAGCATCTTGGGTTGTAAAAAAATAAGGTTGTTTTTTCAATACCTAATGTGTCCTTATGTGCCTTATGTGGTAAAAGAAAAATAAAACTACATAAGGTCACATAAGATTTTTAGCATCTTGGGTTGTAAAAAAATAGGGTTATTTTTTCAATACCTAATGTGTCCTTATGTGCCTTATGTGGTAAAAAATCACCATTCAGGTAGGTTGTAATATAGTTCATTGACTTTTGTTGTTTGACCTTCTTTGAAAATATTAGTCACATTGAAATTAATAAGTAGACCTTTGGGTAGGTTTAATAGTTTCATGTAAGTCAACAGTTGTGCTTCAAATATGGGGAGCATCACCTCTACGGCTTTGAGTTCTACCACCAAAATATTTTCCACTAAAAGGTCATAGCGCAGATAGGCAGAACTTTCTAAACCTTTGTAATGGATAGGAATGGATTTTTCGGCACTAAAAGCAATATTTCGGAGCTTTAGTTCGTGCTGCAAGCATTCGCTATAAACACTTTCTAACAGACCAGGACCCAATGTTTTGTGTACTTCTATTGCCGCTCCGTTAACTTGATAAACAAGGTCATTAATAATTTTTTTTTGTTAGCATACTGTATAGATATGAAATGGTTAATACTACTATTATTTTTGTTAATAAATGCACAAATATTCGCCCAATCTGTTGAAATATATGCAGGGCATCAGCGTTTGGGTGTGGATTTGATGTGGTTCAAAAACTTCAAGAATGCCAAAGATGAACGCAGTCCTTTGTTATTTTTCAGCCGCAATAGGGCAAGTGTGGATTATGAAAACTCACCCACTGCATTTGGGTCTACCAACGCCGTTTCTTATAACTTCAAAAACGGTTTGGGTATTGTGGCGGTAGCCTCTTTCCTCAATGCAGGTTTTACGCCCAAAGCGGGCATTCAATACTACAAATCAAAAAAAGATTTTATGTTTTTTGGGTGGTTAGTGGCAGATTTGAAAAAATCAGGCAATATAGATTTGTTTGGCTTGTTTCGTTATCAGCCCAAACTCAATGAGCATTGGCGCATATTTTCGCAGTTAGAATTGTTTCCTGTTTATTCGCCATCTAACGAATATTGGAGCATTACTCAACGTTTGCGACTGGGAACCAAACATCATGCTTGGGCAGCGGGTGCTATGGCAGATTTTAATCAATCGGGCAGCAACGATTTCATAAAGACCCATAACATCGGAGGTTTTTTGCGGTACGATTTTTAAAAATATTCGCCTTTCATTAGCCTATTAGCAAAACGTGCAAAATGCTGCAAAGTTATTGATTATCAGTCATTTCTGTGGCATTTTGGAATTTAAGGCACTATTTATTTTCATAACTTTGCCATAAAAATCAATACCTAAAGATGATAATCAAAAAAGTATTTAACCCCATTGCGGTAGTTCGTTATCTACGCACCGAACTACTGTTATCGATGGCATTATCTGTGATGGTATTTTTTCTTTACCACCATCAACACATAGAAAAAGTGAGCCTACCTTTTTCTATTGCCGCTATTTTGGGCAGTGCATTGGCTATCTTTTTGGCGTTTCGCAACAATAATTCTTATAACCGTTGGTGGGAAGCCCGCACAATTTGGGGTGGTATTATCAATAATAGTCGTATCTTTGCGCGCCAAATCATCGCCAACGCTGATAATGCTGTGGCAATTGGCAAGGCTACACCCCAACAAGTAGCAGAATACAAAAAAGAATTGGTGTATCGCCAAATCGCTTTTGCTCATGCCTTGCGGCTGCATTTGCGCCGCCAAAACACGTGGGACGAGCTTAAACCTTTGCTTTCTGATACCGAATTTGCAGCAATTACCTCCAAAACCAACAAACCCAACTATTTGCTTCAGGTGCAAGGCAATGACATAAAAAAAGGTATGCGCACCGATATTTTGGGAGCATTTGACAATATCGGTTTGGAGCCAACTCTGGCGGGTTTCAATAATTTTCAAGGAGCATCTGAACGCATCAAAAACACACCACTTTTGCGCCAATACCATTTTTTTACTAAGTTGTTCTTAACGGTTTTTATGGCAATTTTGCCTTTTTCGTTAATTACCGATTTCAATAAAATGGGTGTTCCAATTTTGATGATACCAATTAGTATGCTAGTATCGTTTGTGTTTGGAGTGATGGGCAAGGTAGGAGAGGTGAACGAAGATCCTTTTGAAAACCAAATCACCGACATTCCCATGACCGCTATGTGCAACACCATTGAGCGCGATTTGCGTGAAATGTTGGGCGAAAGAGATTTGCCTGCTAAATTAGAGCCGAAAGATGGCTTTTTGTTTTGAGGTTTGCTGTTTTTTCTAATTTTCCTTACCTTAGCGCCCCATTGCGCCGACCTCCAAAATGTCACCTAAAATCGTATAACAACAATGCCAAACGCCCTAATCCACCGTAACCTAAACACCTATCGGTATGAATTTTTATTGATAGCTTTGTTGCTATTGATCTTTGATAAGATATTTGTCCCTGACCCTGATTTGTATATACGATATGTTTGGTTGGCAAATATGCTTATTATTGCAATGGCTTCATATGGTATTTTTTCGGAACACAATCGCACCATACAATTTTTGCGCAACCTAATGGGCATTATAAGTGTCAGTATGCCGTTTTTGTTCCTTTGGTTTCAGACAAACGAAATTTTTTTGCTATTTTTATCGATTTTTTTTGCTACCTATTATAGTTTCATATTTAGCATTGTTTTGTACCAAATTACCCTCACCAAAGAGGTGCGAATCAATGTAGTTATTGGGTCATTTTGTGGTTATTTGTTGTTGAGCATGGTGGCGCTGTTTTCTTATTTGCTCATAGAAATTTTGTATCCAAAATCGTTTCATGGCATAGAATATGGCAACGTTCCTGCGGTGTATAATCAACTCTCTTATTTCAGTTTTATTACCCTCACAAGCATCGGTTTTGGTGACATCTATCCCATAACCGATATGAGTCGCCTTACAGTAGCGTTTTTTGGTATGCTGGGACAGTTTTATATGGTGGCAGTGGTGGGCATTATTATTTCTAAATTTACGTCTAACAACTAATCACTACTATCACCAATAGTAGCATATTTCCTTATCAAACTTCTTGTTTAGTGGTATCAGCGCTAAACAAGAAGTTTTGCTTTTTTTTGACCAACAACAATAATACGCCACTAATACAGCCCATTTGTGTGTTTTTTTATCTAACAACACATTAATTGTAGCATAAAATTACAATATGTCATAAAATTTGCTTAATTTTGCACCCGCAAAGTTTATACCCCAAAGTCAGGGGTTTTTGCCTGTTTTTCGGTTCAAAAAATATTTGTTATTAATGTCACATAAAAAAAGAATACTGATAGTTACGCCCGAAATGGATCCCTATATTGAATTTTCGGAAGCAGCCAAAGTTATCTATAACTATCCCGCCAAACTTCACGAGCGAGCAGGTATGGAAATGCGTGTTTTGATGCCAAGATTTGGGATTATCAACGAGCGGCGACACCGCCTGCACGAGGTAGTGCGTTTATCGGGAATCAATATTATTATTGATGAAGACGACTATCCTTTGCTCATCAAGGTGGCTTCTTTGCAAGGTGTTCGGCTTCAAACCTATTTTTTAGACAATGACGAATTTTTTAATCGCAAAAGTGTTTTTCATGACGACGAAGGTAATTTCTATGACGACAATACCGAACGCATGGTGTTCTTTTGTAAAGGAGTATTAGAAACCGTTAAAAAATTTGGTTGGGCACCCGATATTGTGATGTGTTTTGGCTGGATGACAAGCCTACTGCCATTATATGGAAAAGTAGCCTATAAAAATGACCCCATCTTTAACAAAGCCAAATACATCTATATTCCTTTCAGAAATGACTATACAGGTACTTTGGGCGAAAAATTTTCTGCCAAAGCCCCCATCAAAGAATTAGACCTTAGCCAATTGAAGCATTATGGCACCACCTCTAACAACGATATGCACCGCGGCGGCATCTATCACTCCGACGGTATTGTGGTAGGAAGCCCCGATTTAGACCCCGAAATTTTGGCACTCATCGACGAGGTAAGCACCACCAAACCCGTCTTGCCCTATATGGAAAGTCCTGATTATTTGGAAGTCTACAAAACATTCTTTTCGTTATTTGACCAAACCAGCGAATAATTCTTGCCCAAAAAGCAACTCTTTAGGTCATTTGTGCGTTATGTGCCAAAACCAATCTTTTATAAACCTGTATGTCATCACCTACCATAACCTATTTTATCCTCCTTATTGGAGGGTTTATGCTCCTTTTTTCCTGCAATAATGCCAGTATCATCGGCTCCGATTTGGTCGATGATTCCGAATTTTTTAGTAGTATTGTGAGCGACTCCACCTCCGTTGCCACCCAATGTGTCGAAAGTGACTCGGTAGTAACCACTTATTTTTCAGTTACCGCCGACCAATATGCACATACTACTTACTTACTCGGTTCGCTCAACGATCCCATTTTTGGACAAAGCACAGCCAGTATTTATGCCCAAATGCACCTGCCTAACCAAAACATTAGCTTAGGTACAAATGCCATATTAGATTCGGTGGTGTTAAGTCTCCAATATGTGGATACTTATGGCGACACAACAAGCCGTCCCGATGTATATGTCCACGAAGTGGCAGAAGATATTAAGGCTCAAACTTACTTTGGTAGCCAAGAATTTGCCTATTCCCCCAACTTACTGGGCTATCGAGCTAATGTAGCCATACAACCCAAAACGAAAGTAACACTCAAAAAACTATTAGCTGTTAAAGATACCCTCGAAAGTGGCGAAATCGTTACCATAGACTCCATAGCTACCGAACAAACCACTCCGCACCTTCGCATTCCACTAAGCACCGAATTTGGCTACAGATTATTGGCACAATCAGGCACCATAACATTCCAAAACGACTATACTTTCCGCCAATTCTTAAAAGGAATTTATATCACCACCGACAACCAAAGCCAAACAATAGCAAGTTTTAATGTAAGTGGAGCTAAAAGTGGCCTTACACTCTACTACCACAATAGCACAGGCAACGGCAAATCGCTTTATATGAGCTTCACCTCTTCCACCGTCACCAATCGCTTCAGACACAACTATACCAACACTCCATTAAGCAATGCTTTGCAGAACACCAACAATAACCAAGAACTGCTATATGTTCAAGGTGCTGAGGGTGTAGCAGTACAGTTCGACCTGCCACACATTGCCGAACTTTATGACCCACAAAAAGTAGCTATCAATGCTGCCGAACTGCAAGTCACCGTCCTGCCCGACTCCGAAGGCAACTATCCTGCTCCCGAACAATTGGCATTAGGTACTTACGACTCATTGAGAGCCATTCGCAAAAGCCGCATTAGTGTAGCCGACATCAAAACCACCACCAATACCGAAGGACAAAGCCTCAAGACCTATACTTTTCGTATGCCTTTTCATTTGCAGAAAATGTTGGAAGGCGAAAAAACAGGCGAAGTATTGCGTATTGTAGTGCATAATGAACAAGAAAAACCACATCGAGCTATTTTGTGCGGTCCCAAACACCCACAATATCCCATGAAATTGAAGTTGGTTTACACACCCGTTACAGAAGATTAAATCCCTATAAACCCAATCGGATAAACTATATTTTTATTTTTTGGGCGTTCCCTGCGGGTCGAGCTGTACGAGGCTCCGCTCCGCTACGGTGCAAGCACCAGCCTTAGCAGGCTGCCTCTACCATCTCTAACGCGCTTCGCCACTCGCACAAATGTCTGTAATTGCATAATACCAACTTTTAACAAGTCGTTTACTGCACAAAGTATTATGCCACCAAATCTATCAATCCCCACATGTTAACCATAGATTTCGACACTCGGTGGAAAGAGTTGATATATGCTTTTGTAGAAGAATTTATCCAATACTTCCTGCCCGACCTTTACGAAGATGTTGATTTTTCTGTTGCTCCCGAATTCTTGGAGCAAGAACTCCACAAACTGTTCGCCGACGAAGAGAGAAAAGGCAAGAAAATCAGCGACAAGCTCATCAAAATTCGCCTCAAAAATGGGGAAGATAGCTTTATTTTGGTACACGTAGAAATAGAAGGCGATGCCCCGTCTTACTATCCGCGCGAAGTATTCAAATACTATTACCGCATCTATGACCGCTACGAATCCGACATCACCACTTTGGTCATCTATGTAGGCGACCAA
>JAEUUX010000123.1 GCA_016787295.1 Chitinophagales bacterium | reverse complement strand
AGTTCTTGGCATCTGTGGCTCCGCCTTTTGACCATGCTGCTACGTGGTCGGCATCCATTTCGGCTAATTTCCAGATTTTCTTTTGGTTGGCGCTATGCCCAATGGCACACAACGGACAATTAGAGGTGCTTTCTTGTTGGGCTTTTGCGGTTTGTTGGGTGTATACGGATTTTTTGGTGGCTTCGTCAAAGACGCGCACGTCCAATAGTTTGGTATCTACACACCCGCCCAAAATGTATTCAAACACGCCTTTGCGGTGTTTTATGTATGGGTCGCCATACAGTTCTTTTAGTTGCGCCGATACTTTTTGGGGGTCATAGATTTGTTGGTGATAGGTTTCGTATAAACGTCCCCATTCGATGCCGCGCATTTCGTTTTCTACATCAAGAAAAACGTTGGACACCCAACTGATTATGGTATTAAAATAGGTTTTCAGTTCGTCGATGTTGGTGTCGTAGCGGTGCTGGCTCATATAATTGCCAATGTTGCCTTTGCTCACCCAATCGAGGGCGCAGGCTAAAAACTCTTGGCGGTTGGCACTGCCCAATATATAAGCACTCCATTTATTGATGTTGGCGTTTCGGCTATTGCTAAATTCTTCTTTGGCACGGGTCACAAAAGGTCCCGAATATACGGCGTTGAGCAGTTCTTGGTTGTTGAGCGGAACGCCCGCAATGTTGATGGTTCGGAACCATTCTTTTATTTCGCTTTCCGTGCCTTCGCATTCATAGATGAGCAGTTGAGCGTTCAGTATCTTTTGTTGTTTGTCGGCTGCAATGCCGCCAAAGTATTGCTCCATGCCATTTTCGTCTTTGACCGCAAATTTATTGGTTACATAACGCCCAAAACTTGTGATGCGTTGCTGACCATCAAGCACCTCCAATTGGTCTTTGTTTATCTTGTTGAAATAAATCAAGCCCAAAGGATAGCCTTTGAGCAATGACTCTATGACTGCCACATCTTTCTTGCCATCGGCATAAATGTAGTTGCGTTGGTATTCGGGCTGAATGGTCAGCTTGCCCGATAAACCAAACAGCCCCTTGCCCTCAAGCTCGTTGTAGACAAAGCCCTCGCAAATGTCTTTAATTGTGATGTCGGTTCGTAAAATCGTTTTCATCGTTTTGGGTTATTGGTTATTGTTTTTTGTGTTTGATGAATATTCTTTGATAGGCTGATTGGATAATTCTACCTTCTTTATTGATGAAGTAATTCTTTTTGCCATCGTTTCCGAGCAAATTAGCATTTTCATTAGTTTTACCACCAGAAGACCCTGTTTTTTCGCCACTTTGCTTAACTTCCCAATAATCATCATACTTTTTTGTATCGGGAACTTCATCATGACATCCTCTTTGTGTTGCACCTAAAATCTCAAACTGTTCGGGACAGTATTTGTCCAAGAAACTAATAGGCACGCCCATAATGCCGTCATAGTCGCTGGGTATGGCATCTGTAAAAGGTACTTCGATGGCATCGTAATTGTCGTAGCGGTCGTAGGATTCTTTATCGATTAGTTTCTTGTTAAATTTCAAATTATCTTCCATCGTCATAAGTGGTAATGGGTTGTGCCTTCTTCCATGGTCGAGATTGGTGAACCAGCAAACACCGGGTACTCTGTTTACTTTTTCACCATTTCGTTCTCTTTCAAACTTGTAAGTATCTGCATACACAAAATCGGAAGGCACTTTAAAGTACATACCTGTATTGAAATTTGTTGCTCCCAACCATGCTTTGTTTTCTTTAATAAGCGGAAAGACTTCTTTATAGGTAATAGCGTTCATGTTTCCTATAATCAGGAATTGTTTGTTGGCGGCTACTATCCATGCCAAGAATTCGCGGAATAGGGAGAAAGGCGGGTTGGTTATAATGATGTCGGCTTCGTCGCGCAGTTTTTTAATTTCTTTGCTTCTGAAGTCACCGTCGCCTACGAGGTATTGCCATTGGAGGTCGTCTATATTGATTTTGTTATCGCCCGAATTGTCTGCTGTGAGGGTAAAGATTTTTCCGTTGACGATTGTTTTGGTTTCGTCATAGTGTGGGGCTTTGGTTTCGAATATGGTGGGTTGATAGGTGCTTTTATAGTTTTTGCTGTTGTGTGCATAGCTGGTGCTAATGAGTTTTTGGAGTCCAAATCGTTCAAAGTTTTGTGCAAAGAATTTGGTAAAATTGCTCCATTCGGGGTCGTCGCAGGGTAGGAGTATTGTTTTGTTTCGGAATACTTCGGGATTATATTCTAAATATGCCATGATTTCTTTTTCGATGTCGGCATATTGGGTATAAAATTCATCATTTTTTGCGTTTTTTGCATTACTAAGGTTACTGTTTGCCATGTTTGGGGTTTTGTTGGGAGTTTGGTTTCTTGGATACTGTTTTTTGTGTGGGAAGTGTTTGTTTAGGGTTGCAAAAATAGCACTCAAATCCCAGAATACCAAATGTTGGGCGTTTTTTTTGTGGTGCTGCTGTGGTTTTGACAAAAAGTTTGGTGTTGGTATAGGGAAAAAGACTTCAGATGTTTTATGTTTTTGTGATTTTGTTTGGATTTTGAAAGCTGATAAGGCATTGTTTTTTTATTGATGGATATTAGGTGGTATTGTAAAAAGGATAACGGTAAAAATGCTAAGGCAAATAAACCGTGACGGGGTGAAATGATGTCATGTTTTGTCGAATAATGTCACCCCATCGGGGTTTATGTTATTTTGAGCTTGTAATCTTGTCAGCTAATCGGGTTTGTTTTGATAATAACAAATAATACCTTAATAAGGTCGTTATCAGCGTGTCATTATCAAAATATCACGCATTTGTCATTTTTTTAGAACAACACAAGCTAAAACCACTTGATAAGGTCGTTATCAAAGTTAGGGTTTTTTGTTCCTTTTGGCGCAAAAAACACCGCCTTTCGTTGGCGAAAAGCGATGGAGATTTGGAGGGGATTGTTCTATTTCACCACTTTTTTAGCAACAGCCGTTTTGTTGGCTATCAGGTGGCAGATATACATACCTTTGGGCAGGTCGTTGGTATCTATTTGGTAGGTGTTTAGCCCTGCGGGTAGGGCTGTGTTGGAATTGATGTTTTTTATTAATCTTCCTTGTATGTCATATAGGTTGAGGCTCACGGGCGAGTCGGTGGGTAGGGTGAAAACGATGTTTAGTTGGTCTTTGAAAGGATTGGGATAGACCTTG
>JAEUUX010000122.1 GCA_016787295.1 Chitinophagales bacterium | reverse complement strand
GCGTCAACAGAATATTGGCTTGCGTCAACAGAATATTGGCTTGCGTCAACAGAATATTGGCTTGCGTCAACAGAATATTGGCTTGCGTCAACAGAATATTGGCTTGCGTCAACAGAATATTGGCTTGCGTCAAAAAACATTAACAATTAACAATTGAACTATCAATATTGCCATGCGCCAAAAAAACATTAACAATTAACAATTAATAATTAACAATTACCAAAATGGACATAGAACAATTGCGCGACCACTGCCTCACCTACCCAAACGCCACCGAAAGTTTCCCTTTCGATGCCCAAACCCTCGTATTTAAGGTCAACAACAAAATATTTTTGCTCGTCGACATAGACCGCACACCCATCCAGTTCAACGTCAAATGCAATCCCGAAAAAGCCATCGAATTGCGCGAACAATATCCCAACTCCGTCGCACCAGGCTACCACATGAACAAAAAACACTGGAACACCATCACCGACAACAGCAACCTCACCCACCAACAACTACTCGAACAAATCGAACACTCCTACCAATTAGTCGCTTTCCCACCAAAGAAAAAAACAAAAACATAAACCACGCTCCCCACCTGCCTCCCACCACACAAACAACACCAATTTCCCACCCCAAATTCTTCAAAAAACAATTTTCCAATGAAATCAACCTATATAATAGCCTTAGATCAAGGCACAACAAGTTGCCGCAGCATTTTGTTCGACGAAAAAGGGCAAATTGTCGGCATGACCCAGCAAGAATTCACACAAATATACCCAAAAACAGCTTGGGTAGAGCATGACCCCAACGAAATCTGGGACACACAACTATACACCCTCCGCCAACTGCTCCAAAACCACCACCTACAAGCCAAAGACATCGCAGCAATCGGCATCACCAACCAGCGCGAAACCACCGTAGTTTGGGAAAAAGCCACCGGCAAACCCATCTACAACGCCATCGTTTGGCAAGACCGTCGCACCGCCGAAATATGCAACGACCTCAAAAACAAAGGACTAAGCGACTACGTCCGCCAACAAACAGGACTCGTCATAGATGCCTATTTTTCGGGAACAAAAATCAAATGGCTCCTCGACAACATACCCTCCGCCCGACAACAAGCCGAAAAAGGCGAACTACTCTTCGGCACCATCGACACATGGCTCATCTGGAAACTCACACAAGGACAAACACACGCCACAGACTACTCCAATGCCTCCCGAACCTTATTATTCAACATCAACACCCTTGCATGGGACAAAAAACTATTAAACGAACTTGACATTCCCGACAACATGCTCCCACAAGTCATGGACTCCAACGCACACTTCGGCAAAACACACCCCAATTTGCTCGGCACACCCATACCCATTTGCGGCGTAGCAGGCGACCAACAAGCCGCCCTATTCGGACAAGCCTGCTTCCAAAAAGGAATGGCAAAAAACACCTACGGAACAGGCTGCTTCATGCTCATGAACACAGGCACAAAACCCATACACTCCCAAAACGGACTAATAACAACCATCGCTTGGGGCATCAACGGCAACCAAATAACCTACGCCCTCGAAGGAAGCGTATTCATAGCAGGAGCAGCAATACAATGGCTACGCGACGGACTAAAAATCCTCGACTCCGCACCCGACTCCGAATACTTCGCCCTCAAAGTTCCCGACTCCGACGGCGTAATAGTAGTACCCGCCTTTGCAGGACTTGGCGCACCCCACTGGGACATGTACGCACGCGGAGCTATCTTTGGCTTAACACGACGAACAAACAAATTCCACCTCATACGAGCCACACTCGAATCCCTTGCCTACCAAACCACCGACGTTTTGCAAGCAATGGAAAGCGACTCCCACATATCCCTCGCAGCCCTCCGCGTCGACGGCGGAGCCTCTGCCAACAACCTCCTAATGCAACTCCAAGCAGACCTCCTAAACACACCCGTCGAAAGACCACGAACCATAGAAACAACCGCACTCGGAGCCGCCTACCTCGCAGCAACAGCCATCGGACTCCTAACCACCGACGACATCGCCGCACAATGGCAAAAAAACGCCACATTCAAACCCAATATGCCCGACGACCTCCGCCAAAAATCCTACAAACGATGGCAAAAAGCCGTAGAACGATGCAAAAACTGGGCAGACGACGACCTATAGACCCAGCAAAAACACCATTCGCCCACATTCCTCCATTACAACAATAAATATTTGGGCGTTCCCCCGATGGGGTCGGGCTTTACGGGGCTTCGCTTCGCTTCGGTGCAAGCACCAGCCTGCGGCTGCCCCTACAATCCCTAACGCGCTTCGCCATTCGAACACTTCACCCCAACACCTCTGCGGCGGCGGCTCACGCCAGCCCTTACCCCCACCACACCCCTTCCCCAAATCCAATCCCAAACACCCCATTCCACAGCAACACCATAAAACAACAATAATCCCGAATCCAACACCCGCTTCCCTCCCTAAAAACCCAACCAACACACACACAACCATAGAAAAACCCCTCTTTAATTCCAATTAAAGAGGGGTTTAACCTAAACAAAACAAAAAACAATAACCAAATTCCCACAAAACACAGCAATTAGATAACAACATAAAAAAACATCATTTGATATAAAAAAACAACCCCAACCGAGCAGGATTATTATTCAACAAAATCCCAGACAAACCTTTCCCTCTCCCAAAGAAACAACCGTTCAATACCATATTTAGCACCACCTAACAATAGACTACCAAACCCCATCTTCATCTTTGATGCTGGTATTTGTGGTTTAGAAATGCGGTTCTATGAGTCCAACTTAATTCTGTTTATTCAATAATTTTTTTACCACTTTTTTGGGCAACAATTCGTGAGCTTTTTTACTTGCAGTCCGTAAAAATGTCCAATTAGGAGAGTATTGGTCTTTAATAGCAAGCATAGTTTCGGAGGTTGTTATAAAAAAAGCATGAGTGATAGAGTCATAGCGAACATTCTTATCACCATATTTCGTTTTAAATACGGATAAAGTTATTTTCATCAAATCACTATCAGTTTGTTCTTTGAATGACATACGAAGCATAGTACTGTATTTTATTGGCGTGTAGTTGCCTCCTTGATACGAAAAATTTTGACCATATTTTTGCACAAATATGCTATCTATACGCACCTGCACAGTAGTGTCATTAAACGTCTGTTCCATTGCAAAAGCAAATTCCTCCTTAGTAATCGTTTCAAAAGTACGTGGATATATGTATTCGCAACTTTCGAGGAATTTTTTTTGCAGTATACAAGACTCGTACTTTTGCAATTGGGATTGTATTTGTTCATTTTCTTGAGCAAAAAGGCATAATGAATAACACAAGAAGAAGATGATTTTATAGTACATCATGGTTTTATTTTTGCGCAAAGGTAATGCTTTTATTTTCTAAAACCCTTATTTTATACTTTTTTTGAATTACTCCTAACAATTTTTGCCAATAATAAACAGAAACAAGCCAACCGCATCGCATATTCTTGATATTGTGCGCACACTATAATTTTCATAATACACAGATGATATTCCTTCATTGCGTAGCTATTAGGCGCAAAAAAGCAACCTTTATACTCCTAAAGGTTGCTTTTTCTTGAAAAAATGTATATTAACTAAAACGACTTGCCTGCCAAGCCCTCCGTTTAGCCTTACGACCTTGATAACGGAAAAAACCATAAAGCAACACCAAGCCAATAGGAGCTAAAAAATTGAGCCATCGCACCATATTTTTGCCAGCTTCGCCAAGTTCTTTTTGTATCGGACGCGACGAAACGGCTTTGGTTCGCAGTTCATTTAAACCCGAATTGTTGCACAACCAATCCATACCATTAACCAACAAATTGATATTATCTGCTGCCAAGGCTTGTTGTCGTTGTCCTTCGCCATTCACCGCAAAATCGCCATCGCCATAAAGCAGTATTTTAGATTTGGCGCTACCACCAAAACTTCCTTCGATAGCAGCCCCCACCACCGAGCGCGGAGCATTATAGTTATAGGCATTCAGTTGTTTATTGATGTCAAAATTGGTAGGAGCAGGCTCCACACCTGCATTATCAGAAGTGAAAGCAAGAGGAGTAAAAACCACACCATTTTGCGGACGAAATTTAATAGGACTCGCAAAAGGCAATATTACTTGCTCTATCCCTTTCACAGCAGGGTGTTCGGCAAAGTTGTGGATAAGCGGCAGATAAGGAAAAGCGATTTGTTGCTGAAAAGTCATAAAACCATTATTCTGCTGCACGGTGATAGGCGCACATTTGGCATCTATGACAAAACTTGGCATTAGGTCAATGCCTTTGGTAGCTAACCATGCTTCGAGACCCGTGCTTTTGGGCGCACCCGCAGCACTTTGTAAATCTGCTTGCACAGCATTGAGCGCCAAAAACAAAGACTTGCCACTTGCCAACCAACGGTCTAAATGTTGTAGGTCAGCAGGACGAAAAGTGTCAGCAGGCGCAACAATTGCCATAGCTTGGTAGGCTTCGGGACGCAAACTGTCTGTCAAAGCAACAGGCTCAAGGGTATAAGAAACACTCAATCCTTCAACAGCCTGTGGCACGGTTCGCAAAGAGGCTTCACCATGTCCGCCCACCCAAGCGATTTTGGGTTTGTCTGTTCCCGACATTTTTTTGATAGCCGAAGACAGGGCATATTCCATTGCTGCACCGGGCTGAATAATTGGTATGATTTCGGTTTGGTCTTCATATTGCAATTTAGCTCCGAAATAGGCGCGTTGTTCTTTCACTTGGTCGCGCTCGCGCATCTGAATAGCCTGTGGCTGAATACCTTGCTGCATAGCTTGTTGTTCTGCCTCTTGGCTGGCGTTGGGGTTTTCGGCTTTGTAGGACACCTTTCCGCCCGAACGACTATTATATTCCGCTACTAAATCTTCGAAATCTTGTTGTATTTTGCCTACTTGTGGTGGCAAATTAGCAGAGAAATAACCCGTAATGGTCACAGGTTTTTTCAGTTGACTCACGATGTCGCGCGTCACGGGGCTAAGGGTATAGCGCTTGTCACCCGTAAAGTCTAAGCGCAAAGGTAGGTAGCTCAACACTAAGTTAAGCCCCACAATGACCAACAAAGCGGTTAGGATTTTAAGCCGCAAAGAAGTGGTGGTAAGCATCGTTTAAAAAAATAATGTACTTTTAATAGTTTTCGGGCTGCAAAGGTAGTGCGATTTTGGCAAAAAACAAATACTATCTTTGCAATGAAGGTTTATTTTTAAAGTTTTTTAAGGAAACCTATTGACCAAACACCGTTCCACAAAACAGCTAAAGTTTATTTTGAGGCTGCGCTAAGTTCATTAATAAGGTGTGTAATGCGGTCGATTTGTTGGTTTTCTTGGTAGATAGTTGGCTCGGCAGCGCGCGATTCACAGTCTGCAATAGAGCAACGTTCGCAAGTAACATTGACTTTTCGGACGCGAATAGCCTCACAATCCCAAAACTTGATTTTTCGTTTCGTGTCGCCATTGAGCAAAATTCCGATGGTCATCGATACATTTCTATTGGGATTGGCTAATACGCGCCTTGCCATCGAAATAATGAGGTATTCGTTTTTGCTGTCGTGGTAGCGTGAGCGTTGTGCTGCCACAACTACTCCTTCCGCTTGGGTGTCCAATTGTTGAAAAATATTGATAGACAACCAACGACGGCAGTAGTGTTCACCCCATTTGTTGGCATGTGGGTTGTGGCGTTGTGATAGGTGGATTTCTTTGTTAAGGTCATAAACATCGGAGCCGCTTTCGTGGTTAAAACGGATAAAAAACAATTGGTTTAGACCCAAAAATTTAGGCAAAAGATTGGTAAGACGATACATAAATGTCTCCAAAGTTACGCCATAGCGTTTGAGCAAACGCAACACTTCGTCGGGTTGCCAGGTGGTTTGGGATAGCCATTGCCGCAAATCATCGGCAAAAATGGCTTGTGGCATTTGGATAGCACCTGCAAAATATGAGGCTTTGAAATTGATGAGTGCTTGGTCAAATGTATTGGTATTGACCCACGACTGGTAGATATAGGTGCGTTGCTGGAGGTCTAAACCCAAAAAATGATAACCTATTTCTTTGGCGAGAATAAATTTTTTTTGTTCGGCAGACAAATTGCGGTCGATAAGCAAACGGTGCGGCTTGCCTTTGATGAACAAAGACCGAAAAGTGGTGAGTTCGGGATATTGGCTAAGGCTGTTTTCGTCTATAAGCACTTTGTATTGATCGAGCAAAGCGGTGGTTAGTTGTTCGTTGGTCAAATTGGCTTGACTCCAACCTAAAACAGCCCTACATTGGTCGGCGGCGGTTTCGAGTTCTTCAAAATAATTTTCGTGAAGTTCTTGGTAGGACTGCGAAACAGCCGACAAGAATTGTTTTTGGGTAAGATTATAATTGCGCGAAATATCAATAATGGCAGCAATAAAAGCGTTCACTTTGGCGGGCGCTGCTGACATAATATCTACCAATTTAGCAGTATTGATTCCGAAAACAGCTAAGGGAATTTCGTCCAGAAAATTGGAAGTGAGCAAAGTGGCAATAGGTGCCAGAGGTTTGGGTAGTTTGAGCGAAACCATCGAGTCGTAGTCGGTGTCTAAGGCATTGGCAAGTAGGGTAATCTTGTCTGTTTTGGGATATTTCTTGCCTTTTTCTATTTCGTTGAGATAAGACACAGACAAACCCGCTCGGTCTGCCAGTTCAGACAAGGAAAGTTTTTTATCAATGCGTGCGTGTCGCAATTTTAAGCCAAAAATTAAACGTATCCGTTCCTCGCTTACATTATTTATCATATTGTAGTTGGTTTAGACATGTATTGAACTCATGTCAGTTGGCAGCAAAAGTAGTTCATATTAAGCAAAAAAAAAAATATTTTGCCAAAAAGTCCTAAAACAAGCTACTTTAGTGATAGTTTGGTATGGCTATTGCCTTTCGAAAATAGGAATAAAAGAGAATTAGCGCAATTTTTTTTGTTTTTTTGGAACGAATAGTATAGTGAAATAAATTTTTTCGTAATTTTGTGCAACTTTAGCGTTTCGCACCCAAAAACAGCTTTATCCCGCAATTTTTATGATAAATCTCAAAAATTTAAAAAACTTGTTTGTCATCGACGAAGAGGAAGAAAAGAAGCCCAATACCGAAGAAAAACCTCCTCAAACTAAACAAGAAACACCTCCACAAGAGGAAATCCGCATACAACAAATCACCATATTAGACCCCAATGCCACCGACAACACCACTACACCACCACCTATCATCAATACCACACAGCAAAATACATCGCCTCCGCCACTCTCCAATACACACCAAAATATACCTCCCCAAAATAATAATAACATGAATCCCGAATCTGGCAGTTTAGACCGTCGTGTGTTTGAAAAACTAATGGACGTTATTCAGACCAACAATGTCGAAGGTTTTGATTATTTGGAGTTTAAAAATTCTGTTAAAGCCCTCGCCAATTTGAATTTGGATGAGGCAACCATGTATAAGTCTGCTTATGCCACTGCCAGCACTATGGGGCTGACAGTAGATAAATTGCTACAGTCCATTAACTACTACAAAAGTTTGTTGAACAAAGAACTGCAAACGTTCAATGAACAAGCCCAACGCCAAATTGACGAACGCGTGGTGGCAAAAGACAAAGAACGTGTGATGCTCGAAAACACCATCGCCGAAAAACAAAACCAAATTGCACGCCTACAGGCAGAAATCCAACAGCACCAACAACAACTTAACGAAATACAACACCAATCAAGCGAAGTGCGCAGCAAAATTACTGAAATGCAAAACAATTTTAAAGTTACGCACGCGCATTTGATAGCGCAGTTTGATACCGATTTGCAAAAAATACAGCAGTATTTGAAGTAATATCACCCATTTGCTTTTTGTTTGCGATTTATCTCAATAAATTTGAAAATATTGGGAACAAAAACGGTATTTTAAGATTACTATTAATGTTATTGTTCGATGACCAATGGCATTGGTTGCTTGCTGGGTAATTTTTTCAAAAAAATATTTTTAACCCTTTTAATATAAACAATGGACGCAAGAGAAGTCAAAATTCAGCCACTTATTGATGGCTCTCGCCAGTATTTATTACCTCTATTCCAACGAAAATATGTTTGGGATAAACCACAATGGCAATTATTGTGGAATAATATTAAAGAACTTTGTGAAGATGATGATATGAAATCTCACTTCATTGGGTCCGTAGTTAATATACCAATGTCTTCCGTTCCCCATGGTGTTGCTAAATATGTTCTTATAGACGGACAACAAAGATTGACCACTCTTTTTATTCTATTGATAGTTTTGCGTGATAGAGCAACAGTCCAAGAGAACGACAAATTGGCAGATAAAATCAATGACTTAGTAATTAATCGGCACGAATCGGATAACGACCATTACAAACTTCTACCAACAGAAAAAGATAATGACCGAAAAGCATTTATCAGTATTATTAATAGTATCACTAATACAGAAGAAGAAAACCGAATAACAAAAGCATATTCTTTTTTCGAACGTGAAATTAGGAAACTAAATATTGATGTGTCTAAGGTGCTATCTGTCATTACGCAAAGATTGTCTTTGGTTAGCATTGTATTAAATGAAGAAGATAATCCGCATTTGGTTTTTGAGAGCCTTAACTCAACAGGCATGAAATTATTGCCTTCTGATTTAATACGTAACTATTTTTTTATGCGTATTCATACAAATGACCAAACAGCAAACTACAACAAATTTTGGTCACCTATGGAAACGAAATTCAAGAATGATAAACATCTTACTGAATTTATACGTCACTATCTAAAAAAAGATGGCTCTGTCATTAAAGAAAGTGAAATTTACAATAAGCTTCGTGAAAAAGTAACTGACCAAAATGCCATTACCGAGTTACAAGAGTTATCTTTGTATTCCACTTATTATTACAAGTTACTTTATCCTAGTAACGAAACAAATCAAGGAATCCGAAATTTTATAAATCGCCTAAATGTTTTAGAAGTAACTACTGCCTATCCATTCTTGCTCAATTGCTATAACGACTACGAACAAAACAACTTGAGTAGTGAGGATTTTATCGAGGTTCTAAGATTGCTTGAAAATTTTTTAATACGGAGATATGTTGCTAATGTAGCAACAAATCAATTAGATAAAATATTTCCAGTTTTGTATAGACAGGTAAGAGAAAGCAACGAAACAAATTTTGTTGCAGGTTTAAAAAAGGTGTTATCAAGTAAAAATTATCCAACTAATATCCAGTTTCGCCGTTTCATTGAAACATCTAAATTGTATGGAGGAGGAGATAAAAACAAGAAAACTAAGCACTTATTAACGCTTATTGAACAATCTTATGGACACAAAGAAATCATAGACTTTGAATCTCTAAGCATAGAACATATACTACCTAAAACCTTGTCCGAAGATTGGAAAAAGTATTTGGGTGATAATTGGGAAGAAACACGCGACTTGTTCTTGCATACTATTGGCAATTTAACGCTAACAGGTTACAACTCCGAAATGTCAAATGATATGTTTGAAGACAAAAAACAGGTTCTTCAGAATAGCCATTTGGCATTAAATAAGTATTTTTATGATATAGATTATTGGGGTCAGGAGGAAATTAAAGGTCGTTCTGTACATTTGGCAGAAAAGTGTATTCTAACCTGGCCCTATTTCGGCGACGAAAATATATCGGAGTCTGAAAATAGTGAAAAAAAACTTCAGCGATTAATTATATGGAAACAAGAATTTCCTGTAAAATACTGGACTGATATACTTGAAATAACGGTAAAAACAATTGCTGATTTAATGCCAGAAAAAATAGAACTCCTCATTAAAGAATTTCCCAGCTATGTTAACAATAGCCAAACGAAATTTAACAAAGGAGCTAGGATCATACAAATAACAAACAATGTCTATATTAACAAAAATTATAGCGTTGAAAGCATACAGCGTTTCTGTACCCAAGCTATAGAAACAATAGGAATGAGTACAGACGAATGGCAAGTAATTGTAGCATAAACTTTTCAAAAAAAACAAAAAAAACATATTCGCTCTATGGCAGCACCGATGGAAGATTTTAAACCCAAAGGCTTTTGGCAGCGTCCCGAAGGCAAAACAGGTACTTTGTTTGGCATTGCTCTATTGGGAGCAGCAGGCTATGCCGCTTATTTTCTCCTACCTCCCTTAGCCTTTATCCTTGCCAACACCCTTTATACCATTGCACTTTTAGCAGCAATTGCGGGTTTGGTATATATATTGGTAGACCCAAAATTTCGCAACTTGCTTTGGTATATGTACAAAAGCGTGATGCGTTCGATAACAGGTTTGTTTGTCCAAATAGACCCTATTGGCATCATCGAGTCCTACTTGGATAGCCTGCGCGACAACCTGAAAAAAATGGGCGCACAAATCAACAACTTGCGCGGACAAATGCGCAAACTCAAAACGGATATCGAAAACAACGAAAAAATGATGCAACAAAACATCACCCTTGCAGGTCGTGCCAAAGACAAAGGCATGGACAATGTGATGGTGCTGAAAGCCCGCAAAGCAGGCAGGTTGCAAGAGTCCAATATCCGCCTACAAGACCTCTACAAAAAAATGGAAGTCTTGTATCAAGTATTGTGCAAAATGTATGAAAACTCCGAAGTCTTGTTAGAAGATATTCAGGATGAGGTGAGTGTTCGCAAACGCGAGCGCGAAGCAATGTTGGCGAGTCATTCGGCTATGCAATCTGCCATGAACATCATCAAAGGAGATCCCGACCGTCGCCAAATGTTTGACCAAGCAATGGAAGCTATTGCCGATGATGTGGGCAAAAAAGTGGGCGAAATGGAACGATTTATGGAAATTTCGTCAGGCTTCATGAACTCTATCGACCTGCAAAATGGCGTGTTCGAAGAAAGTGGTTTGGAAATGCTCGATAAATGGGAAAAAGAAGGTGCTTCTTTATTGTTGGGTAAAGATAAAGATAATATCATCAACCAAATCAACAAAAGCACTTCGGCTACCACCATTAATCTCGATCAACCTGTGGGCGGAAAACACAACACATCAGGCAAAACACAATACTCTGATTTGTTTGATTTCTAACAAACATGTGCTAAGTTTATATCCAAAAGCCGCTACCTTTAATGCTAAAGGTAGCGGCTTTTGATGTTTCGAAAGAATGTTTTTTTATGTTCGATAAACAAAACCTGTGGCTGTTGTGCCAATGATATTGCCGTTCTGAATACGTCCGTCGTTTATCTCTTGTTGCAAATAATGGATATAGGATTCGCGGTAAATCCCAAAACCGTTGGGTAAGAATTGTAGCGAATTGAAGCGGTTGGCAGCCAACGAGTAGGGCAAATTGACATGAAAACCCGCCAATTTGTTGCTTTGTTTGTGTTGTATTTTTTGGTTTCGGAAAAACCACGCTCGCTGTGTGTCCACAAAAATGTGGACATTGTAGGTTTGGGAGCTGAAAAACACTTGAAAATCGACCCCAAATTTGTCTAAATCTGTGTTTCGCTGCACCACCGTCTCACCCAAAAGATGTTGACACAAAAAAAAGGCATGATATTCGGTAAGCATTCCAAATTGTGTGCGGTATAGTCGGGCTTCTAAACCCTGTAGAAGCTCATTCCAATGTATGTGGCGAAAATTTTGGCGCAAAGCCATTTCATTTTGTGTCACATAATAAACAAAAAAATCATGAAATCCCAAATAGCGTTGTTGCTCAAAAAAGGTGCGATTTAGCCAGACAGTAGGATTCAAATTGCCACGCAAATCCATTTCTATCGTTTTGATGCGTGCCAAATGCGGTTGTAATTGCAACGAAGCTAAAAAAGAGACGATGGTGTTAAGGTTGGACATTGGATATTAGATTTTGGATAAACGCGCACCTAATTAACTTAATAACCCAACAAGACAAAACCTGCCCAGGCTTTGGGAGGCACATTGGTTTGTGCTATGAGGTGTTTTTTGGCTAACCCAAGGGCGCGATGATAGGGGTGTTGGTGCAGCAAAATCTCGTGAAATAGGCGTTCGGTTAGTTGTGCCGATTCTTGGTCGTATACTTTGAACAAGGTATAAATGATATTTTTGGCACCAGCATACAAAAAGCCGCGATTGATTGCCATCATGCCTTCGCCGCGCACCATCTTGCCAATGCCACTTTCGCAACAACTTAGCACCACCAAATCTGCGTTAAGGTTAAGGTGATATGTCTCGGCAATATAGAGCATTTTGTGAGCATCAGTGGCATGTTTGTCATACAACAATATACCTGATAGTTCGGGGTGCTGTTTGTTCAAAATACCGTGAGCTGCGATGTGGAGATATTTGTAGTTTGGTGAGTATTGTTTAAAATTATCTTCCGACGCATTTTGATACAAATACAACTGCACGGGAGCGGCTTGGGTATCGAAAAGTTGGGCAATTTTTTCTAATTCTATTACTGAATGTTGCAATTCGCCATAATTTTTACCATCTACAGAGGCTTTACGCGAAACGGGCGATGTGGGAGTGGTAGGCGAGTGGGGTGTATCTGTTTTTTCATACGCATAGACCGGTGCAAAACCGCAAAACGAATTTGCTTGTGGCGGACGCGGTCGCATCATGGTTTCGTAGAGCAAGGTGGCGGAATAGTGATAGCAAATATCGCACTGATGTAATAGATAGGGGAGTTTGGCGTAGGGTGTATCTCCTTCTACAACAGCGGTCAATAGGGCTTCGAAAGGTAGGTAGTTGAGTTCGCCATCGGGAATAATTATCAATTCTTGCAACGATTCGACATGCTGACTGATTTCTGTCAAGGCAGGTTCGAGGAGAATTTGGTATAAACTATAACCCAATTCTACAAAATCTTCATGATTTAGGAAATTGATAGCAGCCATAAAATCTTCTACCAAGCCACCTATTGGCACGTTCAAAGAAGTTGTAATGACTTTATAAGATTGATGAGTAATGACAAAAACATATAGCTGTTCGTTGGTGAGCATATAACTGACCATTGCGGCTTTGGGGGCGCATTTTTGCAAACAATGCTGTACGCTTTCGATAGAGATAGTTGCAATGTTGTATTTCAAATAGTGATAGTCGGGGTGCGAAATCTCTATGTGCGACAAAAGTGTTTCATATTCGTTGTATAGGTCGAAATGTGTGGCTTGGTATTTGTGGATTTTTTCTACGTCGGGGGTAGCTTTGGAGCGCTCCATCAAAATATTTTGGTCTAACTGGAAAAGTTGTTGTTGTAGGTATTTTTCTTTTTGGAGCAAATCGGGATCCACTTCGGAGAGTAATTTGGCTTCAGCATCTTTGATAGCATCTAACAAAAGTACTGCTTTGGATTTTTCGGAATAAGTAAAGGCTTCGGCTAAATAGGCTTCGTTCTGGGTTTGTAGATGAAGAAGAAGGCAGATTTGCAATGATTTTTCTAAGGCAGCAATACCTTTGCTGGCTAAGACCAATTTAGAACCATCGGAGCGATAGCCTTTTCGTAGTTCGTCGGTGAGCAATACTGCTGTTTGGGCGTATCGATAGGCTGTTATTAGGGATTCTTGTGAAGCTATATTTTGTGGGTTTTGGTCAATAAAAAGTTGGCTTTTGAGCAGCAAGATATGAAGCAGTCGCGCTGGTTCGGGACTGTTTAGGACACTCAAACTGTCTAAATCATCACTAACGCTGCCTGAAAAAATCTGAAAAGCTTGGTCGGCATAATGGTGAGCAGTAGCATAATCATCGATGCTATTAAAGTATTCTGCCAATTGCAAATAAGATGTGGCTATTTCGGGGTGATGTGGCGGAAAGATAGCTTGACGCATCGATAGCGCTTCTTCAAAATGTTGTTTGGCGGTATCGGATTGTTTTTGGTGCATCAAAATTATCCCCATATTATGGATAGCGTTGGCATAAAAAGGACTATCTTTTTCGTTGAGATGTTGGCGAATAGCAATACTTTTTTGGAAATAACCAAGCGCATCTTTCCCTTTGCCTTGTGTCAAATAGCAATGTCCAATGTTGTTATACAAATTGGCTACCAAAGCATGATTTTCGCCATGCAAGTTTTGTCTAATCTGGAGCGATTTTTGTAGGTAGTTGAGCGCCAGCGTATATTTGTTTTGTCGGGTGTAGGACAAACCTATGTTGTTGTAAATAGAGGCAAAAAGAGAGGGGTAATCGAGAGTAGATAAAATACTTTCGGCTTTTTGATAATAATATAGTTCTTTGTCATGGTTGCCTGTTTTGGTATAAAGTAGTCCAATGTTGTTATAAAGAACGGCTGTTTCATATGGCTTTTCGGCAAAGGCGTTGGTTTCTATGGCTGCTTGATAGGAATGTAAAGCACTTTCAAATTGTTCGAGTTGTTGGTAGGCGTGTCCCAGATTATTGTGGGTGAGTGCCAAACTTTGGGTGGCATTACAAAGTCTTAAATAGTGTATGGCTTGTTGATAGTGGTCAATAGCTGTCTGCCAATTCATCAATTTATGGAAACAATGTGCCATATTTTGATGAAAAGTTGCTAAATCATCGTTATTTTTTTCGGAATCGTTGCTTGTTGGCTGACATTGTTGAGAAGCCTGTAAGTGGTCAATAGCTTGAGCATATTGTTGCAGGTCTATCAATATACGCGCCATAAGGTTGTGGGCGCGTTTTTTTTCAACTATACTCAAATTGGAACTTGCCAACAATTGTTCACAGTATTGTTGGGCAGTTACAGGGTCGTCATTTAGCTGTAATCGTTCTATGTCATCTAAAGTAACAAGACTATTGGATAATGCGGGGGACATCGTAAGTAAATTTATAAATTAGATTAACTGTGTTAAAAAAGTTTAACGAACCTGAAAAAGATTTTTTTTATTTTTTTCGGGTAACGTTTGCAGATAATGTAGGTATTTATGCCTACCTTTGTTACAAAAAACTAAAAAAAATCATTGTTACTATGAAAAATCTTCTATTGTGCCTAACTCTATTATGTTGCAGTTGGTTGTGTATCTTAGACAATAGTATGGCGCAAGACACCAAACGTGTTGGCGTTCTCCCAACAAGTCGTATACCTGCCAAGGCAGTTATCGACCAAAAACAACTTCGCTTGAATCAACCCAAAGAGGGACGTTTAGATATAGACGTAGCAGCTTTGAAAGAGGGAAAAAATGTAGTTTGCAAAAACACCAAGACAGGTAGTTCGCTAATAGCGATTGTCGAAAAAGGAAAAATCGTTGGCTGGGAATTGGAACAAGCACCCACTAACAAAAAAGGAGCCAATGCTCGCCTTGTGCCTTCAACAATTAAATTTGAGAAAAACCACGTGCGTCAATATCAAGTTGTAACCAAAAACAAACAACGAACCATCGTCGAAGTAAGCGTCGATTCTACCAAAACTCCAACCTTGGCATCGAGCGGCAAGTCGGCTGCTCGTGGATTTACTTCTACTACAAGCGGTTTGCTACCATTAGGTGTTAACTGTACCAACATCACTTGCGACCAGTGTTTTATGTATGCTTCCACTTGTGATAGATGTAAAAACTGCCCAACAAGTGGCACCAAAGACCCACCAATTATTGTAGGCGAAGGTAGTGGTGTTGGCATTGACGAAGATGAGCAATACTATATTACACAATGGGGCGACCCTTCCACATCGCCTATCTATACTTATAACTATAGTTATACATCTTATGTCACACTACAATCAAGCTATTTGTTTACGCAAATGGGTTGGTAATTGAAAATCAAACATCCAAAAGCATAAAAGGAGTCTGTTGTAAGCAATGCAACAGACTCCTTTGGGGTATAATAGCGCTGCTTAGTCGTACCGCAGTTGTTCAAACCATACTTTGGCTTTTAATAAAGACGGCACTACACAATCGCCGTGGTCGCCGCCATTATTGAAAATAGCTTCGGTATTGGTTTGGTTATTAGCCAAAAAATAGTCTTGTGCTACCAAAGCGTTGAGGTATTTAACTTGAGTATCGCCCGTGCAATAATACATCTTTATAGGTGCTTTGGGCGAAAAATTATAGGTATCATTGTCGCGCAAGATGTCCCAAAGAGGGTGATTGGGATTGACAGTGAACGAAGTCACCACTTCGGGTTTTACGATGCGGATAGGAGCACCAAGTGGTTCCATCAAATTGTCAATCTCACCTCCTCCATGCGTGCCGTCAAACAAAGCAGGCATAATAGAATCGTAGGGAGCTAACAAAAAATCACTTGGCGAATTGTACATGCCATAATACTTGTGGTAGGTCAATAGAAGATAGGGCAAATAATTGGGCGTGGGATAGGGTTCTTCGCTCAACATAAGGTCTTTCATCACACCCGACACGCTGTAGGGTCCCGACATAGGTGCTACTGCTGTGAGTTTAAATTCTTTGCTATAGTTGGTCTCTATTTCTTTTTGAGCTGCCATAGTAGCATGACCACCTTGTGAATAGCCAAACAAGAACAACTTATCACTATAGGCAATGTCGTTTTCGTGACAATAGTTGCGCAAAGCCCGTAACATATCTATAACCGCAGTAGCCTCTGATTTAGCATGGATATAGGGGTGTAAGCCGGGCGACAGACCCAAACCCAAATAATCAGTAGCTACACCCAAATAACCATTGCCCGCCAAAGCCATTGGGATATATTTTTCGATACCATCAATAGACGGAGCTTCGGTTTTCCGAACTACTGTGCCATGTTGATAACTTGCTACTGGCAAGCTAATCGTATCGGTATCTAATTGGGGAATAGCCATCACACCCGAACAAATAGTCGGATTGCCATTGGGGTCGATGGTATTGTACACCACTTGGTAGGCATCTATGCCATTGGTGACAGGAAACAAAAGCGAGATACCTGTAATTTGGTTCTCTAATTCGACAATTAAAGCCTCCTTGGTATAACTACCAATGGGATTAATAGCAATAATACTGCCACGTTTTTCGCTGTCAACTTCCTGTTCAGTACAAGCCTGACCCAGAAACGCTATCACAACGAAAGATAACAGCAAACGATACGGAAAATTTTTAAATTGCATAAATACGGAATATTATTCTAAGATTAGGTTATTTGCTCCACCTTAAAGAATCCGTCTCCTAATTATTGTCTATTGCTTCGACAGCTATAATTTCGGGGACGGCTGCCCGTACAGATAATTCTATGCCCGTTTTCATGGTCATAAAACTCATAGGGCATTGCTGACACGACCCCAACAAACGCACCTTTAGCACATTTTGGTCAGTCAGTTCGGCAATTTCTATGTCACCACCATCACTTTGTAGGTGTGGACGAATGCTTTGTAGCGATTGTTCTATGCGTTGTATGATATGCTCTTTATTATCCATATTGTATTGTTGTTTATCATTGCACAAAAGTAAGGTTTTTTAAGCGAAAAGTGGTAATGTTTTGTATAAATTTAATTTTTTGCCCCAAAATAAAGTATCTTAACTAAAAAAAAATGCGCAGATGTCAATAATCTGACAAATATTGCCTATCTTTGCAATAGATTTCTAAGTAGCCCTTATTCAATATGTTGGACGACGAAAACTCTCTTCCCAAAGACGACCAAGAAACTGTCAACACCCAAGACCTTATTCCAACCGAATCAGAAGATTTGGCAAAAAATAGTGGTTTCAATGCCCAATTTGTCAAACAATATGTCTCGTCAAGTCTACCGATGCTTATAGAGCAGCTCAATAATAAAGACCAACAAATAGACCAACTGAGCAAAACGGTAACGTCTTTGGTGGAACGAAATACCGCACTACAAACGCGCATTTTAGATTACGAATCAAGTTATTACAAAATTGGTGGTAGTGATGGCACACCACCAAAATCGTCGCGCCCTTGGGGTAATGAAAACTTCTGGCAGTCGAAACATTTTTTAATTATTGTGGGGCTGCTGATTTTTCTTATCCTTAGCCTCAAAGCCTTTGACTACTTTGGCAACCAACTGTATCGGGATAACTATGCCATGTTTGACAAATACAACGACCAATGGAAAGATTATACCGAAATGACAGTGCAATACCAAGATAAAATAGAAAACCTGCAAACCGAACAACAAAAGAAAGAACAAGAAATTCAAAAACAATCCTATACCATCGACACACTCACCAAAGCTCTTGCTCGTGTCGCCACACAATTGAACCAAGAAGGCGGCAAATCGGCAACCATCAATACCCTCACGCAACAACTGTCGCAGCGCGAAACAGACATCGGTAGCCTCAGAATAGCCATCGACTCCCTACAACGCGCCCTGCTCGCCGAACGCAAACAGTTGGCTGCCATAGAAGCAAAAAACGATTTGTTGCAGGAAATGCAGGAAAAAGAAAAACAAAACCAAAGTAATACCCCATCTAATAGCGCTGGTTTTAGTATCAATATCCTATATTTGCTCATTCTACTCCTCCTTTCGGCTGTGATTTTTATGGCATTGGATAGAAAAAAATAAAAGCTGCAAACACAAAAATAAATCTATATCAGCGTGTGGTTGTAAGACAAAAAAACATAGTAAGAGGATATTTTTTAACATAACGTTATTACATGGGTACAAACCCAAAGAAGCTATTGTTGGGTATTGGAATAGCTGAAAAATACCGATTAAAAACAAAATAATTACTCCTAAAACAAACTCAATAACCTTAAAACTGTTAAAATGCTTACTAAGGAACTCATAACCGAACTAAAAAATAAAGGTAATGGTGATTTGGGCTATCTTGTTGAAAAACAAAAAGATAGTGGGAGTATTGTGTTTATTCTAGAAAATTTGGGATATTTGCCTAAAAACTTCGATGGTGATTTTTTGATGCCTTTACTTGAGCATGAGCATTACCAAGTGAGACTTTCAGCAGTAAAAAATATTGGGAAACTGGGAAAAGAACTTTTTTTACCTTATTTGTCTCAAATGATTGAAAAAGAAAAAAACACTAGTGTAAAAAGAGAGGTTGTTTCTGCAATTGGTAGAATGAGAAATATTAAAAACAAGGAAATTCTATACAGAATACTAAAAGATGAAGACCCTAAAATAGTTTGTCAAGCTATTCGTGCGTTATTAGTCTTTACAAATGATAAAGAAGTAGCAGAACATTTAAAACCCTTAGTAAATCATCCTAACGAAATGGTGCGGACAGTTATTTACAAAGAGTTCTTTGATAATTTAAAACATAGTGCTAAATCTGAGTTATCACATGCACAAAGTTATAGTTTCTTGCAAAATCTTGTAGTAAATGGAGATGTTTTGGATATAATAAAACATGTGCCAGATGAAAGTGTACACTTAACGTTTACCTCACCACCTTATTATAATGCTCGAGATTATTCTATTTACCCAAGTTATCAAGCATATTTAGAATTTTTAGAAGAAGTATTTAAAGAAACTCATCGAATTACAAAAGAAGGCAGATTTTTAATAGTTAATACTTCGCCTATTATTATACCACGAGTCAGCCGCTCTCATTCAAGCAAACGTTATCCAATACCTTTTGATTTACATCCATTTTTGGTTAAAAATGGGTGGGAATTTATTGATGATATTATATGGCAGAAACCTGATTATTCGGTAAAAAATCGCATAGGTGGTTTTATGCAGCATCGTAAACCCTTAATGTACAAACCAAATTCTGTAACAGAATATTTAATGGTCTACCGAAAGGAAACCACTAAATTAATCGATTGGAATATCAGAAGTTATGATAAAGAAGTAACTGAAGCAAGTCGAGTTCCCGAAGGTTACGAAACAACCAATGTATGGAAAATAGACCCTTGTTTCGATAAAATACATTCTGCTGTTTTTCCTGTGGAACTTTGTAAACGAGTCATTCAATATTATTCATTTAAGGGTGATTTAGTATTTGACCCTTTTGGCGGTAGTGGTACAGTAGGAAAAACTTCTAAATTATTAGGCAGGAAATTTTTTCTTACTGAAAAAGATGTGACTTATTTTGAGTATATGAAAAGCAAAGCGAAACCAAATCTACTAGACGAAGATAAAACTAAATTTCTGACTCTGTCAGAATTTGTAAAAAAACATTCACATCAAACCCCCAATAATATGACAACATTGGTTAGTGCTGAGTCTCAAACCAAATTACTTAACTACGAAATCGAAAATGATGTTGTTGAGGTCATTATAACACCTTGCAACGAAAATCAGTCAATGGCTTATTGCGAATCTGTTAAAGGAACTATTAAGCAGATACTTATTCGATGTTGTAGCATAGTTGATAATTTAAAACAACTTTTTCCTAATGGCGATTTTTCTACTAAAATAGAAGATTTAAAATGTTCTCAAACTCTGTTTGTTGACAACCAAAATCTGTATGATGAAAACCGCAATGTAATTGCCAATATAAACCAAATACTAACATGACATTAACAGAACAAGTTGCCAAAAATATTATAACGCGCCTAATAAAGGGACAAGACTATCGTATAGAGGTTGTGGCACTTATAAATGCCCAATTTTTGCAATTTGCTATGGATTTTTTTGAGAAAATTGTACAAGCAAAATTGCGAAATAAAGACGTATTGGACTGGTATAAAAAGGAGTTTTTAAATCCTAATTTGAGTTCCGAAGAAATTGCAATTCATTCAGGTTTAAACAAAAAAACCATAACCAATATGTTTAATTCAGCAACTAAAGAAATTGTCATAGACGCTTCTAACGAACACTATGAAATTTTATACAATTCTATTTCACGCCTTATAGAAAGTCAGAATGATATAGATTTGACACTGACAATTAAATTTCGTGGCGTAAGCGTAGAGCTAAATATAAACGAAAGTCTAATTGTTATTAACACATTGGCGGTGAAAAGAGCTGCTCTACGTGGCGGATTATGGAGTACCGCAGGCAAGAAGGTAGAAAAACCTTTAATGCAAACCTTGTGTATGCTTTTTAATGTGCCTGAACAAAATTATGCTATTCATTTGAAAGGTATGGCAAAAATACAAGAAGATGAAATAGATTTTGAGCGTGAAATAGATTTTTATTTGATAAAAAATGGTTATCATAAATGCGAAGTCAAACTCATGGGCAAAGGTAATCCTGAAAGCGCGGATGCTGTAATTGCTCGTGATAGTAAGGTTTTCATTGCTGATAAATTATCAGATTTGAATAAGACCCAATTAGATAGCTTGGGAGTAAATTGGGTCGAACTAAGAAGCGAAAATGGCTATGAGAGATTTGAGAAGGTTTTACAAGACTTAGGCATTCCCTATAATAAGTTTACAGGTCAAATAGATGAAAAACTTTCTCAAATATTCGAAGCGATATTTTAACCTACCCCAAACATATACTTCCCTCCCCCACACCCGTTTGTCACCTCCCACCCATGCACTTTTTTTTCAAACAACTGTTCATTTATAGTATACTACTGAGCCTAACTGCCCCTGCTGTGTTGGCACAAAAAAAACAGACCAACAAACGCAAACCCATGACCTTCCCACAAGTGAGGGTCGAACCACTCCCAATACCCCAAGAATTTATTAGCCATCGTGTCAATACACCACTGCTTGACACGATTTTTTTGTTGCCTCCTGTCCGCAAACGCCTCCCTAACCCTTGTGAACAATTTGATGCTTTCAGCCGCCAAGTGCATGAAGGCGGAATAGATGAATATCACGGCAAAACCCAATTGCTGCAAATCGTTGCGCAAATAGACCAATACTATGCCCAAAAAGGTGGCGTGTATTATGGGCAAGAAAGCTGGATTTTTCCCGTCGAAGGCTATGGTAGCGATGCCATTGGTGGCAATGGAAGTGGTTTCAAAGCCGCAGGCTACAACTATTTTACGCGCCGCACAGGACACCCCGCACACGATATTTTTATTCATGATGGCGACCAAGATAGCTTCGATGACCAAACCCTACAACCCGTCAATGTACTGTCTTTGTCGGGTGGTGTGGTGGTGTCGGCGGAGCATTATTGGGATAGCTATAGCACGCGACGCGGCGGCGTTTATGTGTGGATATATGACCCCGCTTCGCGCCGTTTGTTTTACTATGCCCATCATACCCAAATTTTTGTCAAAGTGGGCGACTTGGTAAAACCCGGACAAATCATCGGACAAGTAGGACGCACAGGTTTCAATGCTGCCAAAATGCGCTCGCCCACCCACCTCCACACTTCTTGCCACCTCATTGGCACAGACGGTAGCGTGACAGCTTACAATTTTTATGACGACCTGTGCGCCGCCAACCGCCGACGTGGAACATTTTAATTCAAATGCACCAAATTTATACTATATAGCCAATGGGCGTTATTAAGAAACAAGGAATCCTCAACACTATCATTGCCTACCTTGGCGTATTGATTGCCATGTTCAGCATATTGTGGCTACAACCCAAGTTGCTCACACCTGCCGAAATTGGTTTGCTGGGCGTGTTGGTCGATGCAGGCAGTTTGTTCATGCCTTTTGTGTTGATGGGTGTAACCGCCATTTTTTTGCGCTTCTATCCCACCTACAAACAGCACCCACACCCGCAAGCCGCACCCACTTTTGTTTCTTTGATGTTTCTATTGCCTTTGGTGGGTTTAGTAAGTGTTTTTGGGTTTTTGTGCTTGTTTAGAGACAAAATGGTGGCACAATTCGCCGAAAAATCGCCCGACTTTGTGCATTATTTTGGTGGAGTGATCTATATGTGTGCTTTTTTGGTCTATTACAGCGTTTTGGAAGCCTTTGGGCGCGTCAAACAAAGGACGGTAGCCACCGTTTTTATCAAAGACGTGGGCGTGCGGCTCGGAACAATTGTTTTGGTGTTGCTATATGCCTATCATTATTTGAACAAAGACGGTTTGGTATTTGCCTATATTGCTTTGTTTGGACTATCGGTGCTTATTTTGGCGCTTTATTTTCGGCAACAAGATATGTTGCATTTTGGCAAAGCTTTCGCGATTTTTAACCGAACCAACACCCAACAAATCGCACGTTTTGGCGTTTTTATTTTTCTCGGAACGATGAGCAGCATGATTGTCGGCAAAATAGACAGCATGATGGTTGCCAAATATCTTGGATTAGAGGAAAATGGTGTGTATCGAATTGCTTTTTTTATTGGTGTGGTTATCGAAATGCCGCGCCGTGCTTTGTCCCAAATTGCAGGACCGATGGTAGCCGAAAAAATTAGCTTGGGTGACTGGCAATGGATAGAAAACCTCTACCAACGCATCGCCACTAACCAGACTTTGGTGGGTGCAGGTATTTTGTTGTTGATTTGGTGTAATATCGACTCCTTGTTCCAACTGATGCCCAACGGCAGCGTATATAGTAGCGGCAAGTATGTGGTCTTGTTCATCGGCTTGTCCAAACTTTTTGACATGATGACCAGCATTAATGAAGATATTATTGCCTATTCGCCTTATTATCACTATGCTTTGGGCGTAATGTTGGGCTTGATTGGGCTAACTTTTTTGACCAACTACTACCTCATTCCGCTCTATGGCATTACGGGTTCTGCCCTTGCCACTGCCTTGTCGGTGTGGGTCTACAATGTTGCCAAATATGCTATTATCTGGTGGAAATTCAAGATACAGCCTTTCACGCCTGCCATTCTCAAAGTTGGGGTTTTGGCAATGCTTGTTTTGTTGGTTGATGCCTATTTTCCCACCCTAAGTTCTCCTTTTGCCGACCTTTGTGTCCGTTCTATGCTTATTAGTGTATTGTTGTTGGTTGGTACTTGGATAGGTAATATTTCGCCTGATATTTTGGCGTTGATTCCTTTGAAGCGCCGTTCTTAAACACCTAATTTTTCTGATAAAAAATGCCGCATAATAATGCCGAAATCAAATGCCGAATCACACAACCTGACCGTATACGCCAAATTTTGCTCCAAAATGGTGCCGATTTCAAAGGCACAGACCACCAAATTGACACCTATTTTTATGCGTCTAAAGGCAGGTTGAAACTGCGCGAAGGCAACATAGAAAATGCACTTATCTACTACGAACGTAGCGATACCGCCGATGCCAAACTGTCGCAAGTACAACTCTACAGCAGCCACGATGCTCCACAACTCAAAGCCATTTTGACGAATGCTTGCGGCGTGAAGGTGGTGGTGGACAAGCAGCGAGAAATTTATTTTATTGACAACACCAAATTTCACATAGATATTGTAGCAGGTTTGGGTCATTTTTGCGAAATAGAAGTCATAGACACCAGCGCACAAATTCCTATTCCACAGCTCCAAGAACAATGTCAATACTATATCCAACTCCTACAGCTCGACCCAAAAGATTTGGTGGCAACATCATATAGCGATTTGTTGCTCCAATCGTCACCACATCGCCCATAAACCCTATCCAAAATACGCCCAAATTATGGAACAAACCTGCTGGCGAAGCCCTTCCAACATAGCCTTGGTCAAATACTGGGGCAAACATGGCAACCAATTACCTGCCAATCCCTCTATCAGTTTTACGCTGCACAATGCCTACACCGAAACGCAAATCGTGGCACACCCCACCAGCATTAGGGGCGGTTTGAGCATAGATTTTCTTTTTGATGGAGAACCCAACGAAGTTTTTGCCAACAAAATACGCCAATTTTTAGCCACTATTGTCTCTTATTTTCCTTTTTTGCACCAGTATCACCTCCAAATCGACTCCCGCAATTCGTTTCCACATTCAGCAGGTATTGCCTCATCTGCTTCAAGCATGAGTGCGTTGGCTTTGTGTTTGTGCAGTTTGGAGCAGCAGTTCAATGGGCAAGAGGAACAAAACGAAGCTTTTTTTCGCAAAGCCTCTATCATTGCTCGCTTAGGGTCGGGCAGTGCGGCACGGTCGGTTTTTCCTGCTGCGGCTGTCTGGGGCAGACACATTGACCTTCCGAACAGTAGCGACGAATATGCCATTCCTTTTGCGATGCACCCCATTTTTCATACCTATCAAGATGCTATATTGATTGTCAACCGCAGCGAAAAAGCCGTATCGAGCCGTGTTGGGCATCAATTGATGAACACGCATCCGTATGCCGCCGTCCGCTACCAACAAGCCAATGAACATTTTCGGCAGTTGATAGACATTTTGCAAAACGGCGATGTGGAGGCTTTTGTGCCTATTGTGGAAAACGAAGCTCTTACGCTACACGGTTTGATGATGAACTCTTCGCCATCGTTCATTTTGTTGCACCCCAACACGTTGCACATTATTCAAAAAATCCGTCAATTTCGCCAAGAGACGCAATTGCCTATCTGTTTTACGCTCGATGCAGGACCCAATGTGCATATCCTTTATCCCGATGCCTACAGCTACCGCATTGTGCCGTTCATAGAAACAGCACTGCTGCCCTACTGCGAACACCGCTACTGGATAGCAGACCGTGTGGGCAAAGGGGCTACTCAATTGTGACAACACTGCTTGGTGATGTGACAACAATGGCAAGAACAAAAAAAGGCTTATTTATACTTTGGGTGAAAAAACAACAATAGCGTAGCCCATCAGTTCTACACTATTGTTGTCTTTTTACATCAAATTGAGTGCGGTTTTCAAATTTTGTAAGTTTGGGTGACATATACCCTATTAAAAACCCAACAAGAAAGCACCTCTAATTGTCCGTTGTGTGCCATTGGGCATAGCGCCAACCAAAAGAAAATCTGGAAATTAGCCGAAATGGATGCCGACCACGTAGCAGCATGGTCAAAAGGCGGAGCCACAGATGCCAAGAACT
>JAEUUX010000110.1 GCA_016787295.1 Chitinophagales bacterium | reverse complement strand
TATGACCGTTGTAGTTTGGGTGGCTTACGCTTCTGGGTGGACTATTCGCAGGAAAACCAAGGCTATGTTATTCGCACCAACAACATCTACAATTCCTACATATCCGACATTACCTACACCGAGAATTTCACTATAATCCCCAATTTCAACCAATTCAACAACTACCAAAGCACCCTACTTGCCTCCAACGGTCAAACCTTCCCACTTGGAAGCACCGTCGAAGTCTGCCCGATTGGAGGAGATTTACTATTTTGTTGCCAAACACTCTCCATTCCCGACACCATTCCCGGCGGCGGCAACCAATCCCAGCGCCTATTCCCCAAATCACAAAACCAAATACCCTCAAAAACACCCACAAAACAGACTAATACAAACCTTTTTGTTCCGTCCACACCACCCAAACCCACATCCTACACTCCCCAAAACCATTAACAATTAACAATTAAAAAAGTAACATGCGAAACACATTTCCCCCCTTCCGCCCTTGGCTACACCTTTGCTGTAGTCTGTTTATCCTATTGTTTTGGAGTACTGCTGCTTTGGGGCAGACTTCGTTTGCGCCTGTTCAAGATGTAAGCAATTCCGCATATCCTGTATCCATTTTTGCTACCGATATAGACAATGATGGTTACAATGATGTAATATGTGGAGCAGTGGGATCTGATGAATTAATTTGGATTAAAAATAATGGTAATGGCAATTTTGACACAGCACAAATTATTGCTAATATAAACGGACCTTGGTCTGTTTATGCTACTGATATAGATAGTGATGGCGATAATGACGTGGTATCAGTCTCCTTCTATGAGGATATTGTAGCCTGGTTTGAAAATGATGGTATTGGAAATTTTACACCACATACCATTAGTGCTAATGTAGATGGAGCGGTAACAGTTTATGCGATAGATATAGACAATGATGGTGATAATGATGTATTATCAGGTTCTTTTTATGAGGGTAAAGTAGTATGGTATAAAAATGACGGCAATGGGAATTTTGGAGAGGAACAAATTATTGCTACTGATGTCATTAGTGTAAATGCTATTTTCTCTATTGACTTAGATAGTGATAACGATAACGATGTGTTGATAACTGCTCTCGATGATAACAAAATAGTATGGTATGAAAATGACGGCAATGGGAATTTTGGAGAAGAACAAACTATAAGCACAAATGTAAATTCCTATTCAATATTTTCTATTGATTTAGATAATGATGGAGATAATGATATAATATCATCTGGAGCTGGTAATTTGGTTTGGCATGAAAATGATGGAGGTGCGAATTTCATAACACATATTATTACCCCTAATGCTGGTTCTATCTGGTTCCTATTTGCTGCCGATTTAGACAATGATGAAGATAACGATATTATTACTGTAGTTGACACCTCTGTTGGTAAAATATCTTGGTATGAAAACAATGGTATAGCTAATTTTGGTGAAGAAATTATCATTAACAATGTAACAAATGACGCACAAACCGCTTTTGCCATTGATATAGATAATGATGGGGATAGAGATGTCATTAGTTGTTCACAATATTACGATAAGGTACTCTGGTACGAAAACCTCCTAAACACCCCCTCACAACCTGCCCCACCCCCCATCGCCGCCTTCACCACCACACCCAGTCCACAAACCACCGACACCCTCCGCATCTGCGAAGGGCAAAGCGTCTCTTTCCTCAACCAATCCCAAAACGCCAATGCCTACCTCTGGAACTTCGGAGACGGCACCACCACCACACAAGACAACCCGCAACATAGTTTCCAACAAACAGGTACTTATACTGTTAGTCTGGTAGCTGCGCAAAACACGCCACTTACCTTTGAGTGCGAAGCCAGCGCGGGCTATTTGGGTTTTGGTTATGATATGTTAGTACCACTAATTATAGAATACAACCAAACCAATAGTTACCAACAACAATACTATGTGTTTGACCAACAAGAACAATTACTATCTGTTTATGAAGACAACTATAATATTTATGGAACAATA
>JAEUUX010000085.1 GCA_016787295.1 Chitinophagales bacterium | reverse complement strand
TGTTCTTTTTCGAGTGGATTCGTCCGGCGTGCTGTGGTCTTTGCTTAATTTTGTGGTAGCAAGCAAAATCGTAGGCATTTTGGCTGTTTTTCCACATTAGCTACCACAAAATGTAGGCAATCGTTGAGGCAATTTATCATTTTTTGTCTGTTTAACCGTGACTTCCGTGCCTCAACGACCGAAACAGCACTATTTCGGACAGCGAAAATAGTGTAGGCATCTGTACATTTTTGTGACCGCAATTATTCGGCTGACAACATTTTACAAAATCCGAAGACTGTGTTCAATTTAGTATAGGAATAAACAGAATCCCCACAAAGCTCATACTTTGTGGGGATTCTGTTGTATACTGCAAATTAACAACATACTTATGGGTAAACAAACGACAAGAACAGCCCATCAAGCGCCACTATTCCCAAATGATACTATCTTTTTCGCCATACCATTTGTCATAATTGGCTTTATATAAATCCTCAATAGGACCACGCTTGATTTTCATGGAAGGGGTGAGTAGATTATTTTCGACTGTCCAAGCAGTTTTAACTACGATTAATTTTTTCAAACGTTCGTGTGCTTCTAAGCGTTTGTTGACCGATTCTAAGGTTTCGGATAAGGAGTCTTTGATTTCGTTGCGGCTTTTGCCAACGGCTGTGGGTTGCAGCGAAATGAGTGCGATAGGCTGTGGCAAGCCCACTCCCACTACACACGATTGTTCTATGTCAGCGTTTTCTTGGATAATCATCTCAATAGGTGCGGGAGCCACGTATTTGCCTTTTTCGGTTTTGAATAGTTCTTTTACGCGTCCTGTGATTTTGAGGTGTCCTTGTTTGCCAATTTCGCCTTTGTCACCTGTTTTTAGGTAGCCGTCGGGAGTAAATGTTTCGGCTGTAGCGGCTTCATTTTTGTAGTAGCCTTTCATGCTAGCCTCGCTTTTGACCCAAATTTCGCCATTATCTCCGATTTTCACATCTACCAATGGCATAGGTTGTCCTACAGTACCAACTTGGTTGTTGGCTTTTCGGTTGATATGTGAATAGGCGCAGTTTTCGGTCATGCCATATGCTTCTTGGATATTGATACCCAATTTGCCGAACCAAAGTATCAAAGAAGGAGGAATGGGCGACGCGCCTGATAGACAATGATTAGCTTTGTCTAAACCCAAACCCGTTTTGATTTTATTTTTTACAATGCTACTCACAAAAGGAATAGACAAAAGGAGATTTAATTTTTTTTGTGGCATTTTGGCTAAGATACCCGATTGGAATTTAGACCAAATGCGCGGCACGCCTAAGAAAATAGTAGGACGGGCTTCTGCCAAATTAACTGCAAAAGTGTCTAAGGATTCAGCAAAATACATTTCGCTACCCGAATATAAGCAACCCATCTCTACTAACAAACGCTCGGCAATGTGGGACAAAGGCAAGTAGGAAAAGAAGCGACCACGACCCGTAGCAGGGTCAGGCACTCTCACCACTTCGTTGTTTTGCGCCAAAGCATTAGACACCGCATAAGAAAGGGCATGGAAGGTTTGCATCACGCCTTTGGGTTGTCCAGTAGTGCCAGATGTGTAGATGATGGTCATTAGTTCGTCGGGCTGACGCAAGGTTTCACCCGCCAAAGGTGCTACATCTTTGATTAACGTATCCCAGTTTTCAAATTCATATTTGCCATACATTTCGGGAAAAGCGATGACTTTTACACCCGCAGGCAAACCACCTGCCATGCCTTTCCAGCTATCCAATTTACCAACAAACAACACCGGTGCTTCGCTATGTGTTACGACATAGTTCAGGGTATCGCCACCCACATTGGGATAAATGGGAACAGAGATGTGACCTGCCATCATAATTGCCAAATCGCACAAAACCCAATGCGCACAATTTTTAGATACCAATGCAATGCGACTACCTGCGGGCATATCCATATTTTTCAGGACTGTTGCCATGCGTCGCGCTTGGTCTCCCGCCTCTTTCCATGTATAGGAAAGCCATTTGCCGTTTACAGGCTGGCGCATAAACACATCATTGGGACGTTCTTTTTCCCATTTGTAAAACATTTGAATAGGGGACAAATAAGTGGTCATAGAATACTATTTTTTGATGTTACTAATGTTTTGTACTTTTTTAGGGTGTTGCAATTTGTTTCTGAATGCAAAAAATACTCTGAGGCAGCCATAATAAAGCGGTGGCGTAGATAAAGCTATTTTTAATTGCCTTTTTTTAGTACCAATACCCCAACATGTCAAGATAAGCATTGTCTATCCACACTGCTTGTCCAACTTGTTTATACATCAGACAGTCATCGATGTATTGCTCTTTAATGCCATAGTTGGTGTGTTCTTCCATGGCTAACCATTTTACTGTTTGTTGGGTGAGGTGGTAGCCATTTTTTTCGTAAAACTGATGTTTGTCTGCCACAAGAAACAAAAAATCTACATTATGAATATGTGTATTCACAAGTTGGTCTACTGCTTTTAGTAGCTTTGTACCGATGCCTTTTCCTTGCCATTCGGGTGTTACTGCCAAGTCAATAATTCCCAATACATTGATAGCCTGTGCATTAAGGGTCATAACACGATAGTCTAATCCGACTTGTGCTAACAATTGCTCGTTTTCTTTAAGCAAAAGCCTATAATGCGGTAATTGTTTAAAGTAGGTTCGTCCGTTAAATGCTACTTCGGGAAAACAGATTTGTAGGAGAGCCGCTATTTGTTGTTTTGTAATAGCATCTATACACAACTCTTGGATAAAAAACATTTGCATATATGGTTGTTATTAGCTCCAAACTGTTTTTATTTTGTATTTATTGTAGATTATTGACCCAAACTCACTAATGCAATCCTTTTTTCTTGGCATAACTTTCAGGAAAAAGCCCTTTTTTAGCTTTGCCATGTTTGCGCGGTTTGCTCATGGCTTCTTGGTCGTTGGCAGGACAGCCCGATTTGCGACGACAGGATATTTCGGTGCTACTAATCGCAATTAGTAGACTTAAAAACAATAGAAATTTGTATTTTGACATGGTATTTAGGTGTTTGGCAGTTCTGGTACTTTGGAAAAATTCGCGAAAGGCATGGGGTTTTTAAACATTAAAGGGCTTTGGTTTTTGCTGTTTATCGGCAGAATCCACTATTTCTGCAATTCGTTTTGCTCGGGTTTCTTGTTTTTTTGCCAATACCAACCATTGTAGGATTGCTTTGCGGATAGACTTACTCAATGTTTCGAAATACTGTTTAGCAGTAGGTTTGGCTTGAAATGCTTGAGCTAAGTCTGGTGGTATCAATAATTCCTCCACACTGTCTAATATTTGCCAACTACCATTTTGTTTGGCAATGTCAATACTTTTCATGCCCGCTTCGGTCATCAAGCCGTGGCTAATTAGGGTTTCTGTTTTCTGTTTATTGATTCTTGACCAAGTACTTTTGGGTTTTCGCTTACTAAATAATTGTATAGAACTTTCATGGTCAACAGTTTTTCTTACACTATCTATCCACCCAAAACATAAAGCCTCGTCTACCGCTTCACTCCATGTTAGGGTAGGTTTTTTCGTTTGTTTTTTGTAATAAAGCAACCAAATGGCATTTTTTTCTGCATGATTTTTTTCTAACCAATTGCGCCATTCCTGCTTTGATTGAGGGTAAAAAACATCTTTATCATCAAGTTGAACCATGATAAGCGATATATGCGATTTTGTGGATAAGTTTGGTATTTGGGCTAATGCAGTCCTTTGGGGGCATGACTTTCAGGAAGAAGCCTTTTTTTGAACGTTGCTTTTTTTGCGAGCTTTGTTCATCGCTTTGGGCTTGTTGGTGGAACAGCCCGATTGGTGGTAAGGGTATGAAATTTAGGCAGTTTATCCTATTAAGCGTTAACAAATTATTTTCGTTTTTGTTTAGCTAATCTGTTCGTAGCACTCAAAATTTAGATAAAATGATGCCTGCTATTTGTTCTATACTAAATTGAATACAGTCTTCGGATTTTGTAAAATGTTGACGGTCGAATAATTGCGGTCACAAAAAACGCACATCTGCTTAGACTATTTTCGTCACCCGAAATAGTGCTGTAGTCGGTCGTTGAGGCACCGAAGTCACGAAAAAACAGACAAAAAACGATAAATCGCCTCAACGATTGCCTACATTTTGTGGTAGCTAATGTGGAAAAACAGACAAAATGCCTACGATTTTGCTTGCTACCACAAAATTAAGCAAAGACCACAGCACGCCGGACGAATCCACGCGAAAAAGAACACCCTTTTTTGT
>JAEUUX010000076.1 GCA_016787295.1 Chitinophagales bacterium | reverse complement strand
GAAGGATTATTGAAAAAAAAATAACTTCAAAAAATGGTATACATTAGTCATCGTGGTCGTGCGCTAATAGATGTCTGGGCAAAGAAAGCGTATGGCAAAAGCATTACAGAGCAGATGGAGGAAAGCAAAACCATCATTGCACAAAGCAAAGCAGTTATTAAAGAAAAAGACACCACAATTAAAGAAAAAGACACCACAATTAAAGAAAAAGACACCACAATAACAAATGCTATTATAGGATTCTTTACCAGATCTCAAATGTCGGTAGAAGAAATAGCTGTTACCTTGCAAATCGAAGTGACTGTGGTTAAGCGTGTCTTGCGAAAAGAAGGATTATTGAAAAAAAAATAACTTCAAAAAATGGTATACATTAGTCATCGTGGTCGTGCGCTAATAGATGTCTGGGCAAAGAAAGCGTATGGCAAAAGCATTACAGAGCAGATGGAGGAAAGCAAAGTTAACAAAACATCTCTCTTGGAAAGTAGTTTGAAAAAAAAGGATAAACATTTATAACTAATGGTTGAAAGGCTACCTTTGCGTAAAAGGTAGCCTTTTAATTATTGTTAACCAGCAACAGTATTTCGCAATAACGAAAAATGCACCGAATCTAAAAAATGTCCTTCAAAATAACAATCTTCCTTGAAATGTGCTTCTTGTACAAATCCCGCTTTTTGTAACACGCGTTGAGAAGCTATATTGTCGGGGTCTATGATGGCTCCAATGCTGTGTAGTTGCATTACCTCAAAACCATATTGAATTACGGCTGGCATGACTTCACTAATGACTCCTTTGTTCCACATTTTGGGCGACAACAAATAACCAATTTCGGCACGATAATTTGGAATATTTATGCGAACAAAACCTATTATGCCTATTAATTCGGCATTCAAGGCGGCAGGAGTATGCGTAATGCCCCAATTTATCGAACTTCCATTTGTGATACCTGCTTGGAAATTGTGGATTAATTGTTCGGCATCGCTAAGGTGTTGAGCTAAAGGAATAGGAATATAACGCATCACATCAGGATTCGAACGCATGACATAGACAGCAGGAGCATCTTCTAAAGAAATGGCTCGTAATGCAAAACGTTGTGTCGTTAATGTTGGGAATGGGTCAAAGGAATTGTTTATCATCGCCGTATTTTTGAGGTTTTATTTGACCACAAAGGTAGTTGTAAATTTGGTATTTTAATTACTTCTCCCAAAAATTATCGATTATCCTTTTTTTTATTTCAACAATCAGCAAGCTAATTGGTGCAAATTGAGTGATGTTTTGGGAATAGCTTAAACAAAATCAAAAGCTCATTTTTGTAAGTGTAATTGTTTTTTATTTGCAGTATTGATAGTTTTTGTGTTATTGGAAATAAGTTTAATTTTTCCCGTTTTTTTAATGTTTTTTATAGAAAGTTGGGTGTGTATTCCCTTTGTTTGTAGCTGTAGCTATTGACTTTATTATAGTAAGTCAGTAGCTGCATTTTTTTTGTCCTTTGCTCAACAAAAATTATCAGATAAAATTAAAAATACCTCATTTTTCCCGACAAAAACAATAGCTAAAGTAGCAATTCTTTCCTGTATTCAGCCAATTTTATTAGAATACTGCCCAATTCCATACATATAAGGTTCGGTCTCATACGAGTGACGTTTGACTAAGTGCGGATATAATTTTCCTGAGTACGGACATCATTTTCCTTCTTACATATAAGGTTCGGTCTCATACGAGTGACGTTTGACTAAGTACGGGTATAATTTTCCTAAGTACGGACATCATTTTCCTTCTTACATATAAGGTTCGGTCTCATACGAGTGACATTTTCCTTCTTTAGTTTAAAATTTTCCTGTATATATCACCTTTCCTACATTAAAAGAATGTTCACCTGACTCTCTAAAGCCTTCTTCTCATTAAGTTGGGTTGTTTTCCAAAACAATAAAATTATCGTTCTTTATTATTTTTTTAAAAAATCTTATTTTTTCCCGACAAAAAATGCTTTGTTTTTCTATTACCCGTGTAGTTGGAAATACAGAAAATAATAGAAATTTTATGGCTAATGGAAACAATAGTGAGACTTATGTGGTATATTTTTAGCCTAACGGAGTCTTTTTATCATTGTATTAGCACAAAAAAAACAGCGACTTCCTTTGAGGAAAATCGCTGCTGTAAAAAGGGAAAAATTATTAACGACGCAGGTCAATAAAACCTGTCACTTCTATGGTTTCATTACTTTCGGTATAGGTCAAAATATAGAAATAAGTACCGTCGGGAAGTTCAGCTCCATTGTTATATAAGCGTCCATTCCAGTATTTATTATTTTGCACATCGGAGGTGACAAATACTTGGTCGCCCCAACGATTAAATATCGTCAATTGCTGGTTGCTTCTACAACTTTCGGCAATACCTTCTATCACAAAAGCCTCATTAATACCGTCTCCATTAGGAGAAAAAGCGTTGGCGGTTACTAAATCGGGACAGTCCGCATTTTGTGTAGGCAATATGGTTATGGTAACAACTGCTGTATCGCAAAGCACAGTACCGTCGCTATATTCGGCACAAATCTGGTACTGAAATTCATCTATTCCAACAAAATCTAAGTTGGGAATATACGTAACAGAATTGTTTGGATTCAGAATAAGAGACCCATGAGTTGGACTACCGATATTGGTAATATCAATATCAACGGAGCCTTCTGGAATAAAATCGTTGCCATCTACTGCAATTTCTATAGAAGTACTTTGTTGGGTGGACACCACATCATCAACTGCTATAACAGAGTCGGTGGGTGTAATGATAGGTGCTTCTATGGTAATCATTACCCAAGCTGTATCGCTCCATAAACCTGTTTCGTCGCTCACAATATAAGCAAAAGAGTCAATGCCCACAAAAGTAGCGTTGGGAGTATAGGTAGCGGTCAAGCTAATTGGGTCGGTGGTCACGCTGCCCGAAGCAGGATTTTGGGTAATGATAATGGCAGTCAATAAGTCGCCATCAGGATCGGAGTCGTTGTTTAGTATTTCTATACTAATTGGTGTTTCGTAGGGTGTGGTAGCATTGTCATCGTTGGCAATAGGTGGTTCTGTTATTGGCATAACATCTATCACTATCACCACCGGAATACAATCTTCGCCACTACAAGCCATAACGGTCAGACCATCAATACCCGTCACATTGGGGTCGGGAATATATTCTATGCACGTACCATCAATCACCAAACCACCATTGCCGGGCAAGGAAGTTACGATAATAGTGTCTGCCACAAAACCCGAAAGGGTAATATAGTTTTCTAAACACAAACTAATCGATTCATCTTCCAGCGTACTTTCGTTAATATATAAGGTGTCGGGTGTGGCATCTTGTACGACAATGCTAATATATGCCGTATCGCAAAGACTTGGGTTGCCATTATCACAAATAATATAGGACAAAAAGTCTGTTCCCATAAAACCTTCGTCAGGTGTATAGTTCAGGGTATTATCTGTTGGGTCAAAAATGGCACTTCCGTTTAGTGGTTCGCTCAACCATGTCACGCTAATAGCATCGCCGTCGGGGTCGGTATCGTTATCCAATATAGGAATGCTGGCATTTTGATTAATGCCCACTATTTCGTAGTCATCATTAGCTATTGGGTTTTGATTCATGGCAAGATCGGAGGCAACATATATCACTACTGTTGCTGTATCGCACAAACTTGGGTTGCCATTGTCGCACACCACATAAGTCAAACTATCTACGCCCATAAATCCATTATTGGGGGTATAGTTAATGGTATTGGCGCTTATGTTTGCCGTGCCATGTTGTGGAGTACTGTTAATACCGCTTAATGTTAGAAGGTCGCCGCCAAAAGAATCGAAGTCATTTTGGATAACTGCCACCACAACGGGCGTGTTCATCTGCGTTTCGGCTTGGTCATTCACAGCAGTAGGTGCTAAATTATCTTGATTATTGGGTAAAACATACACAGTCACTAAACTTATATCGCATGAACCCAAATCATCACACACTTGGTATTCAAAATAATCGACACCTGTGAAATCAAAATTAGGTGTATAGATAATCACATTGACTGCGGGATTAACCAAAATTTCACCGTTAGAAGGTTGTGTTACAATTTGTGAAATTTCGAGACCCGTACCCAAATCATTTTCTACAACTAATACACCCGTAGCCGTGTTCATGTTGGTATAGGCAATATCGGGCTGTGCCTGCACGCTTTGGGGTAGAATAGTTATCCACACATAAGCCGTATCGCACAAAGGCATTGGTGCAGCAGCATCACAAATAATATAGGTGATAAAATCGTTGCCTGTATAGTCTTCGGCGGGATAATAGGTAAATTGGTCGGCATTTTGTACCAATGTTCCGTGCGAAGGCAAACTACTAATCATGATAGTAGCAATTTCACCGTCCAAGTCCATATCATTGCTCAATAGGTCAAGGTCAATGGGAGAGTCTTCTTGTGTCACAAAGTAGTCGTCTTCGGCAAAAGGTGCTTGGTTCAAGCAAATATCTGTACCAATAGCAATAGTTACCATCGCTGTATCGCATAAAGCGGGCGTGCCATTGTCACACACCACATAGCTCAATACTACGCATATTGGTTCTTCGGTAGCAGGCATATAAGAAATAGTACCATCGGGATTCAACGTAGCTACGCCTTGAGCAGGTTGGTCAACAATCGCCGTTACAATAAGCGGGTCGTTATTGGGGTCTGTATCGTTCAAGGCAGGATTAAAGACAATCGTATCGCCCAAAGCAAAAACGGCATTGTCGTTATTAGCATCGGGAGCCATATTGGGCAAATCGGGGCTTTGTACTAATATCGCCACTATGGTGGTGTCACAAACGCCATACATATCGCAAATAACATACGAAAAATAGTCTGTACCTGTATAAGTTGGGTCAGAAACATAGCTAAAAATACCTGTTTCGCCATTAGAGGCAGTAATATCCCCAAATTGTGGCAGCACAGTTACGGCTGTTACATGAATACCGTCTCCTAAATCGTTTTCCATCACATTAAAGGTCACTATTTCGTTGGAAGTAGTATACACAATATCTGTTTGAGCTATAATAGTTGGAGCAACTGTTATAAAAACGGAGGCTGTATCGCATTTGCCGTCTAAATCGCAAAGCATATATACTATGGTATCCGTACCCACAAAATTAGTGTTGGGTGTATATGACCAAATATTGTTTAGCTCGGTAAAAGTTCCGTTATTGGGATTATCCAATATAGTAACGGTCAATTCATCGGCGGTATTATCGGGGTCGGAGTCATTGGCTACTATAGGAGTTGTAATACTATTGTTGAGATAGGTAAGAACAGTATCATCATTAGCCAATGGAGGCAAGTCGGTATCGCCTACAAAAAGTGTCACAAAAGCTGTATCGCACAAAGTTGGCATACCATTATCACATACCACATACGTAAAATAGTCCATACCATTATAATCTACATCGGGTGTATAGATTAATAAGCCGTCCAAAGTTAATACTACAGTACCATTAAGCGGTTGTGTATAGGTTTGGATATGAATCAAATTGTTTTCGGGGTCAGCGTCATTGTCCAAAACGTCTATGGTAGCACTTTGGTTTTGTACTAATTGGTAGGTATCATTTTGTGCAATGGGAGCATGATTATCGGTCTCAACACCCACTGCAACGTCCACTAAGGCAGTATCACACAAAGCAGGCGTACCATTATCGCAAATAACATAATAAAAACTATCTATGCCCACAAAACCATTCATAGGCGTATAAATAATACTGCCCGAAGGCGTAACAGAAACGTTGCCATGAGCAGGAGAAGCTACAATACTTACGGTTAAAGGTTGGTTTTCGGGGTCTTCATCGTTGCTCAACACAGGAATAGTCACGGGTACTGCTTCGGGTGTAAAAGGCATATCGTCATTAGCTATAGGCGCTTGATTGGGCGTACCATCAGGCAAGACAGTTATCCCTACAATGGTATTTTGACAGTTATTGTCATTGTCACAAACGGTATAGAAAAAATAATCAGACCCACTATAGCCATCATTAGGCGTATAGGTAATCAGTCCTGTCAATATGTTTAGCGTGGTAGTACCATGAGTTGGTAGGGTTACGTTGGTGATTTGTAGCCCATTACCCGAATCATTGCTCAATACGTTGATACCAATAGGAGTTTCAAAAGGAGTTTGCGCCACATCGGGTTGTGCCTGAAGTGCTTCGGGCAGTTCGGGCAATACAGTAATCGTTACAATGGCAGGTTCGCAAACAGGACCACTCGGACAGGCTACACAGGCCTGATATTCTATGAAATCTGTACCCGTAAAACCATTAGACGGCGTATAAGTCAGCGTACCGTTGGTGTTCAAGGAGACAGTTCCGTGGTCGGGAGAATTGACAATGGCAGGCGACAAAGGATTATCGCCACAAGTATCATAATCATTAGCAAGAATGGTGATAGTGGTGCTTTGACCTGCATTGACAATAGCTTGGTCGTTTTCTGCCACAGGGCTTCCGCAACCCACATGCACCGCAACGGCAATTGTGTCGCATACACTTCCCATGCCATCACCATTACAGGCATAAACAAATACACTATCTGTGCCAGAAAAACCGGGAAGGGGCGTATAGCGAATACAAGAGTCGTTCAACAAATTAATACTACAGTGGAAAGTAGTACCTGCGTCGGCAATCGCCACGTCATCGTATTGTGCATTGAGTTCACAAAAGTTCAAACAAATAGTAACGGGCGTAAAAACAGGCGTGCAGTATTCTGTTGGATTATCACATGCCACAGTTTGTCCTTCAACGTCAATGCTTACCGTAGCTGTATCACACAAAGCAGTGGCATCACACACAATATAAGATAAGGTTTGTATGCCCGAACAGTTGGCGGTTGCATTATAGGCAATTTGGTTGCTCGAAATGTTGGCACTCCCACAAGCAGGTTGTGTTATAATGCTGGTCAAAGTAAGATTTTGTCCATCGGGTTCGATATCGTTGCTCAAAGGACTAATCAAAATGGTGCCGCCCGCTACCACACTGACATTATCGTTGGCAGCGTTGGGATAATTGGTGCCACAGTTGGGGTCAATGGTCACAACGGCAAAAGTGGTGTCACAAACGTTACCACCACAGGCAACAAATCGAAGGTTATAAGTACCCTCAAAAGTGGCAGGAGGCACAAAGTTGAAACAATTATTGGCAGTAGCCGTTAAAGTACCACCCGAAGTTGTAGTGGAAATATTCGTAAATGCGTTGGTAGGAAATTTACAGAAAGTAGGACAAATAGCGGTTTGAGAAAAAGGAGGTTTGCAGATAGTAATGCTCGGATTATCACAAACAATTCCGCCGCCGCCATTGTTACTACCATTAGCGGGCATGATTTGGAGCGAAACAATGGCTGTGTCGCACAAACCGCAACTATTACAAACAGCATAACTCAAAATATCACTACCACTATAGTTAGTCGCCGCATCATAATGCACAGCGCCATTGACAATATAAGCCGTTCCGTGTGCAGGATTTTGTACCATATAACTAACAGTTGGGTTGTCGGTACAAAAATCTATATCATTCGTGCCAACAGGCAAAACCGCATCATTAAATGAAAAAGCATTGCCAATAGTTGTGCCATTCGTTGTCACAATATTATCGTCAATCAGCACAATATCGTTGTTTCCTTGTGGTGCGGGGCAGTTTCCGACATATACTACCACATTGGTCGTAGAACAGGCAGTAGGAACATGGTCGTCACATACAACAATACGAACGGTATCAGCCCCCAAGAAGCCGGGTAATGGTGTATAGCGAATACAGCTATCACTCAAAAGGTTAAGACTACAGTGGAAAGTAGTACCTGATGCCTCAACGTCTATGTGTATGGGGTCGCCATTAGGGTCGGACCAAGTATCACAAATCGTCACGGGTGTGAAAGGAGGCGTACAGTAACGTATAAGCGCGTTGGGCGTAGGTGGCACATTGGTGGTCACATCAATCGTAATAGCGGCAATATCCGTATTACCTAATGCGCTCGTAATGCGATAACTCAATTGGTCTGCCCCTTGATAGGCTTCATCGGGCGTATAAAGAATAGCCGTTCCGTTGGCAACAATACTTGCCGTGCCATGCGCGGGAAGAGTCGTAATGCTTGAAATGGTAATACCACTGCCCATATCATTGTTTAAGGCATAGAAAAAGGTAGGCGTATCGGGCTGCACCGTATAAAAATCAGGTACAGCATTGGTTACAGTAGAAGGATTTGGCATGACATTAATCACCACAGTGGCAATGTCATACAAACCATCGGTCATATCTGTAATCCGATAACGTATAGTATCTGTCCCAACATAAATGGAGTTGGGTTTATAATCTATAGAAGAATTAGCAATAACAGTAGTAGTACCGTGAGCAGCAGGCTGTTCAACGGTAATAGATAAATTGCTACCTATATCGTTGCCCAATACCAATAAGTGTACCAAAACACCTGATAAAGTAGTGCTTTGGTCGTCGTTAGCATTGGGTTGTGTTTGGGGGTCAAAGTTAGATAAAAAGTATTTAGCTTGCGATGGAACGGCAGTGAAACCGATAGCCACCAACAAACTAGCTATAATAGCTGATACAGCAATAAAATGTGTATATTTCATGTTCTAAATCTTTTCGGAGTTTGGTTTATGTCTATAGTGTAACCTCCAAAAAGTTTGCCAAAAAATCTATTTCTCTGCCTCGTATGCCTGAAAATGGCATTTCTATAGCTTTATCAGGCTTGCAATATGTTTTTTTTACGATACTATGACATTAACACTATAAATAATATTTAGCAACCCTGCTTTTTTTGTCTAACCTTGACTACTATTTAAGCAATTTGCGCAACAATATGCAAGGTTTGCCCCTATGCAAATTGCTTTATTTCAAGGTATGTAAACAACAATGCTAATTTTACTTTCCCGTGCTATAGAATTATTCACAATTTTGTCTTACTTTTGCACGTCAAAATTGGCTTTTGCAGCTTTTATCTATCATAAAAAACCCAAAGCCATCGTTTGCCTCTGCACAATATCTATAACTGCCCATTATCCTAATTCCTACCAATTTAAAACTTTTCTGTCAAATGTCCCAAAAACGTTGGTTGCTCGTTTTGAGTTTCGCTGCTTTTTTACTATTAATTGTAACTTACTCTAACCATTTTGACAATGGTTTTTACTTTGACGATTCACATACCATTACCTCTAATGTCAACATCCGCGACATTGGCAATATACCCAAATTTTTTACTAATCCCGAAACAGCAAGTATTTTGCCGGGCAACCGTTCCTATCGTCCTTTGGTGGTAACAATGAATGCCGTCGATTACTGGATAGCAGGAAAAAAATATGACCAATTCTATTATCATCTTGACATCTTCATCACCTATATTTTGCAGTTGGTTTTACTATTTTTCTTTTTTCGCAATATTTTCAATATCAGCAATCCACATCGTTGGAACGATTATTTTGCTTTTGCAGCCGCTTGCTACTATGGTTTTCATACTGCCAATGCCGAAACGGTGAATTACATCATTTGTCGTTCCGACTCTTTATCCACCTTTTTCGTGGTTGCTGCTTTTGTAGCCTTCCAAACCCCTCTCTTGCGGCGCTACCATCTCTATTTAGTTCCGCTTGCTTTGGGCATGTTCACCAAGCAACCTGTGGCAATGTTTCCGCTATTGCTAACGCTATACATTTTGCTGTTTGAAGAAAAAGCCAATTGGAAAGATGTTTTTGGGGATAACAAATGGCAAAAATGGCGCAACACCTTCAAGGCAAGTGCTGTCACATGGATAGCCACCATCTTTTTGTTGTGGTTCAACCTGCGAATGACTCCCATGAGTCCCATCAACCGTTCGGTGTCGAAAGTAGATTATCTATTTTCACAATTTCCTATCATGGTGCATTATATTGGCAATTTCTTTTTTCCGTTTAGCCTTAGCGCCGACCCCGACTTTAAAATAATAGAAAATAACCCCACCGACCCCAGTTTGATGAGTGGTTTAATGGTTGTTTTGTTCACCATCGCCATTGCGTTGTGGGTAGTTCGCCAATTGCGTTACCGTCCCATTACGTTTGGCATTCTTTGGTTTTATATTGCCTTAGCTCCTACTTCCACTTTAGCACCGCGCTTTCAGGTTGCCAACGACCACCGTACTTTTTTCCCCTATATCGGTTTGGTGTTGGCAGTGGTGTGCCTTGTATCTATTTGGATAATCAACAACGAAAAAAGAATCCTCCGAACACCACAACTACGCACCGGTATTCCTTTGTTGGTGGGTTTGTTGATTTCACTCTATGCCTTTGGTACCTATCAACGCAACGAAGTGTGGGGTAGCAGCGAAAGTTTGTGGAAAGATGTTGCCGAAAAAAGCCCTGAAAACGGGCGCGGTTTGATGAACTATGGTTTAACACAAATGAAAAAAGGCAAGAAAAATCCTGCCTATTACGATACTACTTTTGTATATTTCAACAAAGCCTTGGTATATAATCCCAATTATTCACAATTGTTTGTTAATTTTGCCGAGCTGAAAGAACTCAAAGGTGGTTATTCGGACGAAGATATAGAGAAAGATTTCAAAAAAGCAATGGAAAACGCGCGCGGAATGCCGGGCGTACATGCTGCTTATGGCAATTGGTTGTATAAAAAAGGTAGAATTGACGAAGCCATAGAAGTGTTGGAAAAAGGACACAAAATAAGTCCCGACCACCCCAAAATCAACAAATTGTTGGCAGAAGTGGGTAAAGAAACCGAATCAGGCAGAAAAGAAGCCATCGATGACTTGCAAACAGCTATTAAAGACGATCCAACACCCGAAAAATACATCAAATTGGCAACCATCTATTATAAGATGAAAAACTATGATGAGTCCATAAAAGCATGTAATGAAGCCATCGCCCTGAAGCCTACCGCCGCTCGTGCCTACGCACAACTAGCATCGGCATATATCAAAAAAGGCGACCCTGATAAAGGCATCACCAACGCCCAAAAAGCCTTGGAAATAGAACCTAAATTCACACGAGCTAAAAACATCTTGAAATGGGCTGTCAAAGAAAAAGCTAAAGCAACCGGGCAAACACCCGAAGCCGTAGCAGAATCGTTGGGGCTAAAATTGAAGTTTAATAACGATAAAAAATAACCAAAACCAATACTGAAATTTGCTTATACTAAATTGAATACAGTCTTCCGATTTTGTAAAATGCTGACAGTGTTTGAGACAAATAATTGCGATCACAAAAAATGTGCCTCTGCCTACACTATTTTCGTCACCCGAAATAGTGCTGTAGTCGGTCGTTGAGGCATGAAAGTCACGAAGAAATATACAAAGAAAGATAAATTGCCTCAACGATTGCCTACATTTTGTGGTAGCTAATACGATAAAATAGACAAAATGTTTACGATTTTGTTTGCTACCACAAAATTAAGCAAAGACCACAGTACGCTGGACGAATGCACTCGAAAAAAGAACACCCTTTTTTGCTTCTTTTTTGGGTGAGCAAAAAAGATGAATCACCATTTGTCACTTAGGAAAGCAGCATTTCGAGGAACGGCAAATGGTCGTTAATTGATGTTACATCTTGGGACGAGTGCGTGACATCGTCTATTATCAAATCCGAGAAGTATTTTCAATTCAGTATAATTTTGTTATAACACAACAGCGGGCTATCCCCCTCTATATGGATAGCCCGCTGCTTTGTTTGTCATAATGTTATCGAAAAGTGTTCAACAAACGATAGCCCACTAAACGGTCATACGCTTGGGTAAAAGTGCGATAATACACCAAAATAAGGTAGTCGTTTTCGGTATTGACGAAATTGCCCTCTGTGATTTGGTGCGGACTCACGTCCAATTGATTTGGGATATAGGCAAGATATTGATAATCATGTATGCCTTGTTTGAGGTAGAGCAATGTTTCAAAAAATTTGGAATCGGGATTATACGCCAAAGCAAAGACGGGCGATATTTCCCAATCGGTCAAAGCTCCATGCAGGTAAACTTTGGTAGAGTCGGGCAATTGTGGTGCATTGAGCCGAAAACGGACTAAGGTGTAATCGGCATCAGACCACCGAAACAAACCCCTGCTATTGCCAATAGCGAATTTGCCATTGTAGTCACTGTTCGCTACCCTAAAACGTTGCTCCGAGCGGTTTCGCAACGCATCGTTTTTTTGCAAGATATTAGCGGCGGAGGTATCTTTGTCTTCCGAAGGCGGCAAAACCTGTTTTTTGTTGCGCCGAAACGGAACAGTCAAACGGTTGTCCACAAAACGAAAATCATTGCCTGCCTCAAACTGCAATATATTGGGCGAATCGTAACGGAGGCTCCGAAAATCCCAAAAAGTAGGCGGCACATTGAGTTGAGCATTGTCCCATCTGCCATTCTGCAACACACACAACTTGATTTGTTCCATAGGATTATTGTAGTCCTTGTCCGAAAAATCAACTTTGCAGCTCAAACGCTGATACGTGTTGCTTTGCATACCCATCGCTGAATACCATTGGGTTTCTATCTGGGCAATATTTTCGTAAAACATCAGACGGCGCGTCAGGACGGGTTGTTGCCATTGGTCTTCATAAACCACCAACAAATAATTACCCGATTTTTTGGGCTGCATATTGCTATTAGGTATGTTGAGTTGGTAGTGAATATATGGAATTTGCGTGCCTGTCGAAAAACTAAAATCGGCGATTTGGTCTTGGGAAAAACCATTCAGGTAGTCAAAAGTAGAGAGGTTTTCCACTGCTTGCCAGTTGGCGTTACAGTAAATGAGTTGGTAATTGTAATAAACAGGATTAGGACGCAAATCGTCAAAACCAATGCTAATCACCCCACCTTGCAAAGGCACAATAGGATATGACAAAGAATTGTTGGCGGCGTGCGTTGTGACGGTTTTGATGAATGGACGATAAATGTGGTTAGTATATTGGAGCGGTTCGGGCGGCGTGTCGGCAGCCCAAAGAGCAACATGGCACATCAGTGTAGCCATCATACAAAGAAAAAAATAACGCGCTATCAAAGACATAGAAATTTGTTATAGGTGAAAAAAAACAACGAAAATAGCTGTTTTTTTGTGCTGTAGTTTGTTTAGGAATCGTGATTTAATAAATCCCTTTTTCGTTTCAATTTATTAACAATTGTTGTAAAGGCTATTTTTGTTGAAAATATAAAATGAAAATTTAGAGTATGTAAGCTACTGTTTGGGATAGAATTTGCCGTCTTTGGCTTAAAACTCATGTGCCAACTCGTCCGATTTATCGGCGGTATAATACTCGAAAAGACTTACGCCGCAAAAAGGGCAAAAGCAAATATTAGAACAAGATACCACATCATTAAAATTGGTTGCATAACCAATTGTAAAATAGAAACGATATGGAGATGATGTTTTCATCTGTATGTTTCTTTTGCTACTTTAATTACTTTGCCAAATAGCGTTAACGGGCGTTGTAAAAATTTGGCATCATATTTTATAATGCGGATATTGGGTGCTGACCTCTTATCACGAGAACATAAAGATGCAAAGCTATCGCAGCAGTATTCCATGGTTTATTTTTTTACAGAAATAGTATGTTTTTTGAGTACTTCAACATGCTTCATATCCACTAACTTTAGTGAATCATCTGTAAATAATGTGTAGAAGCTTTTAGCGTCGATTAGAAGTACAATTGTCGTTTTTGAATGCTGTGCTACAAATAATTGACTTTTTTGACAGATTTCCTCTATGTTCAACCAATCAAAGCCCATTGTGCCTACTAAAAAGACAGTTTTATGATTATTCCTTGCTCTGTTTATGAACAACATAGAAGCATCTGACAAAGATGCCAATTTTTCTTTTTGCTTTAACAAAGACAATTGCTCTAAGTTAAAATCGTTGAAATAGTCATTGTTTAGATTGATACCTTGAATTTGTTCAAAATATTTGCTATCTATAACAATATCGTTTGGCATTGTTGTACTATAAATTAAAAAATGGGCTTTACCACTATGTGTCTCAAATGAATAGCCATTTAAGATAATTTGCAGGGTATTATTTGAATTTAGTGCCATATTAGTGGGGAATTTAAAAATAGCGTAATTTGATGTTTATTCGACAAATCGTCCATTATTTATTAGGATGTTCAAATATTAAAATTGCCTGTTTGAATGGCAAACTACTGCCTAAAATAGGAAAGTTATTCCCGCACGAGCCTAAGATTTAATATTTTCTTGAAAGCGTTCTTCGTCTTCTATTGCTTTAGGCAAAAAAGATTTTGCTTTATTAAGTATATTTTCCCAATCATCAACACTAAGTACGGTATTAATTTTAAAAGGGTAAAGCGTAAAAACTAATTTTTTTTCTTCGGAAACAGAAATGTCCAAAAAAGGATCTGTAACGCCCTCTTGAAATACTTCTAAATAATCGTATTTAGTGCATGCAGAAAAAATTATTTCTACTCTGATATTTGCCATAAGTTAAAGTTGTTTATTTATTAATACCTCTAAAACCTGTAAATACACCATCTCCATGCCAACTTGCAGCAGTACCATTGGGTAATGTGGAGGTTACCCAACCATTGGGATACCTTCTTCTCCCCCGCACCGCTTGTCATGGTTCCGTTCCGTAAAATGTCGTTTAGTTGCGAAGCTGCAAAATTGTTTATTACCGTTGGTGTTTTGTAAATACTTGTTATATCTTTGTTATGAACCAAAGCCAAAATATTGGGGGTGTTTTGTAACAACAGGCATTGGAGTTGGTTTGCCCATACAACATCCCGCCGCTTAGGACTACTAATAAAACTAAGAAAAAGGCTATTTTGTTGAAAACATAAAATGAAAATTTAGAGTATGTAAGCTACTGTTTGGGATAAAGTTATTCCCGCACGAGTCCTTAGCGAATTAAAAAAGAACAGAATACAACTAAAAAAGTCAAAACTTTCAATAAAATTTGAAAATTGCTATTTTTAACCGTAATTTTGCAGCGATTTTAGATTTTTGTTATTCACCGATATTTTTTTGATTATGACAAGTGCTATAGAAAGCGTGTTGCGAGCGCCACAATTGCAGGCAGATTTACGCCGTATTGGCGAGAAAGTCTTGAACCAAGAACGCATTACGCCCGACGAAGGGGTAATGTTGTACGAAAAAGCCGACCTTAGCTACCTTGCAGCTTTGGCTAATTTTGTGCGGGAACAGAAACATGGAAATAATACCTATTTTAACCGCAATTTTCACATCGAACCCACCAATTTGTGTGTCTATTCGTGCAAATTTTGCTCCTATTCGCGCCTTATCAAACAAAAAGAAGAAGGCTGGATATTGACCAAAGAGCAAATGATGGACATTGTGAAAAGCTATGACCAAAAACCTGTGACTGAAGTACATATTGTCGGAGGGGTATTGCCGCAAATGAATTTAGCATTTTTTACCGATTTGTTGCGCAGCATCAAACAACACCGTCCAGAGCTGCACATCAAAGGTTTCACGGCGGTTGAGTATTACTATATGTTCAAAAAAGCCAAAGTGAACTATACAGAAGGTTTGCAATTGCTGCTCGAAGCGGGTTTGGACTCTATTCCCGGCGGTGGTGCCGAAATTTTTCACCCCGATATTCGCCAACAAATTTGCGAAGACAAATGCACAGGGCAAGAATGGTTAGCTATTCACGAAGCCGCACACCATTTGGGCATTCCTTCCAATTGTACGATGTTGTATGGACATATCGAGCAGTATTGGCACCGCATAGACCATTTGGAGCGTTTGCGCCAACTGCAAGACCGCACCCAAGGCATGAACTGTTTTATTCCGCTGAAATTCCGCCGCGAAAACAACGAAATGAGTTACCTCAACGAAGTAAGCGTCTTGGAAGATTTGCGCAACTATGCAGTATCGCGCATCTATTTAGACAATATTCCGCACCTCAAAGCCTATTGGCCCATGATTGGCAAAACAACCACACAATTGTCCTTAGCCTTTGGCGTGAATGACATTGACGGCACCATTGACGACACCACCAAAATCTACAGCATGGCAGGAGCCGAAGACCAAAACCCTACTATGTCTACACAACAATTGGTGGCACTTATCAAAAACGTGGGTCGTCGTCCTATTGAGCGCGATAGTATTTTCCGACCTATTCAGGATTATAGTGAAATTGTTTTTCCCAAAAACGAATTTGTGGCTTTGCCTGTTATTCAAAATGAGCGAAGCAATTAAGTATTTCGCTATTTTGATATTTTATCCAATTACTTTTTTATCTAATTTTGTATCCCCTTCATGATTAAAGCATTAGGGGGTACAAAATGAAAAATACACCTAATTAGTAAACTTGATATAATGACACTAAACGAAACAACTTATCTGTTTAGACCTGTAAACCAAGCCGAACTTGATTTAATTCAACAATCGGGTTGGAAACAATTTCCACCAAGATTGCCTGAACAGCCCATTTTTTATCCTGTAATGAATGAAGAATATGCCATACAAATTTCAAAACAATGGAATGTACCTGCATATGGAGTGGGTTATGTCACTCGATTTGCTCGAAGTATTTAGCAAAATTTAGTGTTGAAAATGTTGGAGGACACATCCATAATGAACTTTGGATTCCTGCGGAACAACTTGAGGAATTTAACGCCCATATTGTTGGACTAATAGAAGTAATCAAAGAATTTAGAAAAGAAGCATAGCTAATGACACTAAATTTTCTATTTTGACTCCATAGATTTTAATTCCATCTAACACTATGAAACAAAGGCTTTGCAAGTATACCCTGCAAAGCCTTTTTAGGGATATAAAACATATCTACCAGAACACAAAAGACAGCAAATTTCAAGAGGTTTTCTTTCATAAATCCTGGATAATCAGGTAGTTATGCAAATTTCTGCATTTACCTAATCAATGTAACATTGCCTTGTTGTTTATAGCGGTTGCCCAAATTATCGGTATAATACGCAAACCAAACATAGACTCCTATGGGTAGTTTTTTGGATTTAAGCGTTGTTCCGTCCCAGCCCAAATCTAAATTATCAGATACAAAAACCTGATTGCCATAGATGTTGTAAACCTCTAAATGATAGTCTTCGATGAATTGATAAATGGGCTGAAAAAGGTCGTTTACAAAATCTTCGTTGGGCGAAAAAGCATTAGGAAAAATCAATACTGACCGACATTGGTTGCCAATAGTGATGGTTTGTGTATTGGTACAGCCTGCTGCATCGGTGACTGTCACGGCATATTCTCCCGCATCGCTTACGGTAATGGTGGGCGTTATTTCGCCATTTGGAGACCAACTATAACTTTGCCCTGCTCCAGCATTAAGTACCAATACATCGTCCTGCAAAGTACAAACGTTGGGGTCAGAAACATTGAAATCGATGGGCGTAGCTGGCACAACAGTCACCACTACATCATCAGTTGCAGTGCAAGCACTATTGCTCACTGTGACGGTATATGTGCCCGATTGAGTGACACTAATTTGCGGTGTTGTAGCTCCCGTCGACCATGTGTAACTATCGGCAACACCTGCGTCTAAGGTAGCACTATTGTTATAGCAAATTTGTTGGTCACTGCCCAAATCTACGTTGGTGGTGGTGATGAACTGCACATTGGCACTGGCTTGTGTGCTACAAGTAGCGGCGCTCACGGTGACGGTATAAACCCCATTGTTGCCATTAGGTACAGAAAGTTGTGCGGTATTGTCGCCTGTCGACCAAGTGTATATAGGTATTACAGCAGTGCCACTTAGGTTAACCGTTGGCACAATATCTGCCGAAGCAGGATTATTACAGACCACCAAATTACCCGCCGCATTGGTGTTCAGGTTCAGACTCAACTGTATGATACTCACTTGGCTTGTGGCAGTAGAAGTACAGCCACTACCCGACACGGTAACAGTATATGTACCTGACTGACTGACAGTAATGGTGGGCGAAAAAGCACCCGTAGACCATTGGTAGGCAGCACCGGGATTGGTAGCGTCTAAGATTTTGTTGCCATTACAGACACTTTCATTAGCACTAAAAGCAACATTAAAAGGTGGCACCAAAGTTATGTTCAATTGGTCGGTGATGGTGCAATTGGTGGTAGAAATTGTGACCGAATAAGTTCCCGATTGTGTAACATTTATGGTAGGTGTAATAGCATTTGTAGACCATTGGTAGGCAGTTCCTACAACACCATTGGTAGTCAAAACGGTTTGTGTTTCGCCACATATTGTTTGGCTGGGTGTATTCCATATTTGTACACCCGATGAACCACCACTCAAATTTACAAACACACTATCTCGCACTGTACAGTTGCCTGTGGTGATATCGACCCAATACCACAAAGGATTGGCGTTGGCGATGGTGATAGTCTGTTGTGCGCTGCCGCTTATCCAGCTATAGGTAGCTCCAGCAAAATTGCCGGGGTCAAGCACCACACTTGACGCACACGACACAATGCTATCGGGCAAAGTGGGCGTAGCAGCTTGTGAGATATTGATTTGCAAAGTGGTATCTCCCACTCCCACACAACCTGATATGTCAAGATTTACGTTAAATATACCTCCTGACGAAAAGGTGTGAATAGGATTGGGGCTTGTGGAAGCATTGGCAGCGCCCGAAGCAGGGTCTCCGAAGTTCCAAGCCCAGGTCTCTGCCCCCACCGACAGGTCAGTAAACTGTATGGGTTCGCCCGCACAAGCATTGTCAAAATCAAAATTGGGTTTTGCAATACAAGGCACGGTCACGGAAAGGTTGAACACTACGCCTTCTAAAGTGGTATTGCCCAACAAATTACCCGAAGTAGTTTTTACGGTATATAATCGGTCAACAGCACTTGTACTCACAAAAAAGAAGCGATTAGAATAAGGGTCATAAGCACTTTGGTGTGCCACCGAACCCACAATATTGAAAGGACTGCCGATATTAGTAGTGCCGTTGGTGGTGGGATTATAACTTTGCAAATAGTGTGATTGTGTGTTGGAGTTGTTTTGGCGCAATAGATAAATAAGGTTGTTGGTTTTGTCTGCTTCCAAAGCCACTACTGCATCGCTACCTACCCCAAAAGCAAAATTGGTGGTATTGCCGTTGGTAGTGTTGATATGGAAAACGGTATAGTTGTTGTTATTGCTCAAACACAAGACCGAAAAAGTATTGGTGGTGGAATTGAGGGTAGTAGCTTTATAAAAGTTGGTGTTGTTGGTCGTAAAGAAATTGGCAGAGATGGGTGTTATTGCTCCCGAAACGGTATTGATTTCTACTAATCTCAAGGCATTGTTGTTGGTCACTTCCACGCCAAACAAACGATTGTGCGCGCAGTCATATTGTAAACCCTCGATAGGGTTGTTGAGCAAGAAATTGCCCAATTGAGTTCCCACTTGTGCGTCCAATACTCTTAGACTATAGCTTGTGTTTGACCCACTTGTTTGTGCATTCAAAACCAAATATACTTTTTGATCATCAGGGTCAATGGTCATCCGTCCTTCCGGTAGACTTATAGGATTAGGACTGGTTAAATTGCTCAAAAGCGGCAAAGTTCCGTTCAGCGAGTCTATCTTTACCGCACGAAATTCGTTGGCAGAGATATTAGTGCTTCCATAAAGACGGGCGCAATTTTGCGCACCAAGTTGTTGTTTGCCGCCTAACATAAGGAGCAGCATTAACACTATTCTAAAATAGTAGTTTTTCATAAATAGGCAAATTTAGGGGATTTTTTAGCATGAATAACCCGCTATGTTTCTCTTTGTATGTGGATATAAAAAAACTAAGGGGCAAAGATAGTCATAAAAATAGTAAAACGCAAATTAAGCAATTATGTTGTTATTTAAAAACCCAAAAATGGGAATTGTGGCACTTATTTTGGTATTTATCGGAGGCTGTAGTTACAGCGAAACGTTTAAAATCCAACAAAGTAGCACCAACGACAAAGCCACATCATATCAAATAGCGTTGCCCGATTATTTGGACAACCTACTGGAACACCACCTGCATCGTACCGCATCGGTGCAATATGGCAATTTTTTTAGGAACACATACGTCATTGTGGTCGACACACTAAGTAGCGAGCAGTTTAGTCTGCAACAATATGCACAACAAAATATTCAACAATTAGTGGCAACATTGGAGCGTCCACAAAAGGTGGATAGCACCGCACTACAAATTGACGAAAAAAATGCCTTGCGCGTTGCATACACAGGCACTGTAGGCATAAAAAAAATTAAAGAACGCATTTATTATCAATTGGTGTTTGTCGAAGGCAAAAAACATTACTACCAAATTGTGTTGTGGACATGGGATCAATGGCGCCAAAAATACCAAGCCGATTTTGAACACATAGTGCGGTCGTTTAAGGAACAATAAGCATTGTTCGCTCCCCAAACCACATCAAACCTTTATATTGACACTTCTAAAATTTATATTCTCATTATGCAAAAACCAGCTTTCAAAATCCTATCTATTGACGGTGGCGGCATTCGCGGGATTATCCCTTGCACCATTTTGGAGTTTATTGAAAAACACACCCAACGTCCAATTTATCAACTGTTTGACTTAATGGCAGGAACATCGACAGGGGGTATTATTACCGCTGGCTTGTGTACGCCCAAACAAAACGCTAATGTACCCCATACCGCCGCCGAAATGGCACAAATCTACCTCACTTATGGCAAAACTATTTTTGGCAAAAGGCAGCGCAATTGGTTAGCCAATGTATTGAGCAAAATCAACAAGACTATCGGCGAAATGTTTAACAAAAACTATGACGAAGCCGCTATCGAGCAACTTCTGACCGAATATTTTGCAGATAAAAAACTCTGCGATTCGCTCATCGATATCATCATCACCACCTACGACCTACAGGAACGCAAACCATTTTATTTTTCTTCGCGTTTGGCAAAAGAAGCCGACATTAGCAATTGGCTCATTCGCGAAATGGTGCGTTCTACTTCCGCTGCTCCCACCTATTTTGAACCCAACATTATGACCTACAAGGGCAAACGTTTGGTGACGGTTGATGGAGGTGTGTTTGCCAACAATCCTGCTATTTTGGCGTATGGCGAAGCCAAAGAATTGTGGAAAATGCGCCAATCTCAATTAGTTGTCGACGAGTCAGCAGAAAAAGGCAGAGATTATTCGGCAATAGTCCAAGCCTCCGACAGCGATGTGCCGTTCTATATGCTTTCTATTGGGACGGGTTATCACGACAAAAACGAAACCGACCTCAGCCACATAGAACAATGGAGTACGCGCGAGTGGATAAAACTGCTATTGACCGATGTGTTTATGCAAAGTGTGGCAGAAAGTACTGACTATACCATGCAACACCTTCTACCGCTCTATACAGACGGAACTGCCCGTTATCAGCGTTTCAATGTGCCGCTCACCAACCAACAAACCGCAATGGACAATGCCCAAAATATCCCAAGTCTGAAAAAAAGCACCGAAAACTATATCGAAGCCAACCGTGAGGCTTTGTTACAAGTGTGCGAAATGTTGATGGCTAATAATCTCAACTAAATAGAACCATACACAAAAAGACAGCCTTTGTTAGTGACAAAGGCTGTCTTTTTTTATTGAAATTATATTCACTATGCCGTTGGTTGCCACGAAAATCAAGTATGGCATTCAAAAAAGAGATAAGCGTTTCTTTTCGGTTTTCGTTGCCAAAAATCTTCAGAAAAGCTACATCGTTTTTTATATCTACAAATTTCATGCTTGGAAGGTTAAGTTTAGCTGAACAATTGGGGGCAAAGATACTGCTTTTTTTGTGAAACACCAAAAATCTAAGCCTTCGGAGGTTTTGAACTTCCGAAGGCTTGGGTGTCAGATGATACTATTTCTTGTTTTTTGCAATAATTTGCTCCACTTCCGCTACCGTTTTTCCTACGGCTTTGGATATATCAGCAGTTGCGATACCGAGTAGGGAAAGATTTACAATCATTTGCGTTTCTTTCGCCGCCGCCTCACGTTTTAGTTGCGTTTCTTTCGCCGCCGCCTCACGTTTTAGTTGCGTTTCTTTCGCTGCTGCCTCACGTTTTAGTTGCGTTTCTTTCGCTGCCGCCTCACGCTTTAGTTGTGCCTTTTCTGCCGCCGCCTCACGTTTTAACTGTGCCTTTTCTGCCGTTGCCTCGCGCTTTAGTTGCGCTTTCTCTGCCGCTGCTTTCGCTTCTGCTTCCTTCCTGCCTTTTTGTTCCCCCTTCTGAACAGCCTTATCCATGCGCGCACGTGCGTCCTCTTCGCGCATAAAAGCATAATCATAGGCATCTAACTCCGATTTCGTCCAAGTAAAAACATTGGCTTGTTCATACGCAGACACCAAACCTTCATCATTAATATCTTCGGGAATGACGGTTAAGTTTTCGGCGTTTTTGAAAAAATACACCCATTTTTCGCTCAAGGTGGTTAATTCGTGCAGTTGTTTTTTGAATTTGGGC
>JAEUUX010000058.1 GCA_016787295.1 Chitinophagales bacterium | reverse complement strand
AAAAAAGTAGAATCACCATTTGATGCTTACGATAATAGTATTTCGAGGAATGGTAAATTGCTGTTAATTGATGTTACATCTTGGGACGAGTGCATGACATCGTCTATTATCAAATCCGAAAAGTATTTTCAATTCAGTATAAACCAAATTTATTGTGTCAACAACACTTTAGCATTTTCGATAGCTGCTGTTGTGGGTGGGTTGCTGCTCAACATGACCGCAATTTCTCGGACGCGCTCTTGGGGCGACAAGGGGCGAATGCGCGAGATGGTTCTTTCTGCCGAATCGTCTTTGTATACAAAAAAATGTGCCTCACCGCGACTTGCCATTTGAGGTAGGTGGGTGATGCAAATAATTTGGTGGTCATCGCCCAATTTTTGTAACAAACGCCCCACTTTTAGCGCCACTTCGCCCGAAATACCTGTGTCGATTTCGTCAAAAATCAAGGTAGGCAAAGCTACTTTGGCAGCCAAAAGGGTTTGGATACACAACATCAGGCGCGACAATTCGCCACCCGATGCCACCCGCCGCAATTCGTGGAATTGGCTACCTTTGTTCGGAGCAAACAACAACTGCACCACATCAATACCATCAGCGGTCATGTTGTCGGCAGACAAAAGTTGATGCTCAACCCGCAAGCGAGCATTGGGCATACCTACTTGTGTGAGTTGCTCGCCTACTTTCTGCTCCAAAATAGCAAATTGTTGTTGGCGATTTTCCGAAATTTTTTGTGCATTTTGCCACAATTGTTGTTGCAATTGCACGATTCGTTGGCTGAGTCGCTCGATATCTTTTTGCAAGGAGTCAACGGACTGATTGCGGTTTGCCAATGATTCGTGCAATGCCATCAGTTCAGCAATGGTGGTCAAGCGGTGTTTTTTTTGCAAACGATACAACATATTGAGGCGTTCTGTTACCTCGTCCATGCGTTCGGGGTCGGGCATAATATCGTTTTCGATATTGCTCAATTCGTTGCTAACATCTGCCAATTCTATCGAAACACTTTCGATTCGTTCCAATAGCGGATTCAGTTCGTTCATATAGCGCGCCGCCTCGGACAACTGCGAACGAATGCTGCGCAATTGTTGCAGCAAGGCAGGTTCGTGTTCTTCCAGCAAAAAGATACTTTCGCTCAATTGGCGTTTAATCGTTTCGGCGTGTTCGAGTTGCTTCAGTTCCTTTTCCAAGCGTTCTTGTTCGTTGGGGTCGCTGAGGTTTGCCTCCTCTAATTCGTTGAGTTGAAACTGCACATAGTCCATATCTTTGAGGGCTTGTTCCAATTGGTTTTGCAGTTCTTGGCGCTGTCTTTTGGCTTTTTGATAGGCTTGAAACTGCTGTTTATAATGTCCCAACAAAGCCTCGTGATTGGCTAAGGTGTCGATGATAAATAGATGAAAGTTAGCATCGTAGAGGTGCAAAGTTTGGTGTTGTGCATGGAGGCTCACCAATTTTTCGGTGAGTTCTTTCAAGACGGGCAGCGTAACGGGTGTGTCATTGATAAAAGCGCGCGATTTGCCCGATGGCGTAATTTCGCGTCGCACAATGGTTTGTGGGTCATAGTCCAATTCGTTGTCCACAAAAAACTGGTCAAGTGCATAGCCTTCTACCATAAAGCGCCCTTCAACAACACATTTTTCGTTGGGATTGAACAAAACGCGCGTTTCGGCTCGCTGTCCCAACATCAATGATAATCCACCCAAAATAATGGATTTTCCCGCACCGGTTTCCCCTGTAATAATGTTCATTTTGCCCGAAAAATCCATTTCTAAATGGTCAATGAGGGCATAATTTTTAATAATTAGTTTTTGGAGCATGGTTTTCGACCCCTGTTTTTAGTTTTTCGCTACAAAAGTACGCTTTTTTTGTGTATCGAAATAAAAAAAAGAAAAAACTTTTGTAAAATTCAGTTTTTATGACTAATTTTGCACTAAAATTACAAAATAAACTGTTAAATCGGAAAATCTATGTTAGTAGAATTAAGCATCACCAATTTTAAATCTATCAAAACAACACAAACGTTCTCTATGTTGCCTGCCTCCAAAATAAAAGAACGTTACAATGATTTGATAAGCGTGCCAAACTATACAGATTTGTACCTGCTAAGGAGTGCTATTTTGTATGGTCCCAATAATGCGGGCAAAAGCAATGTGTTAAAATCTTTTTATGCGCTCCGATTTTTGGTTGAAAAATCCCATACGTTTAACGAAGGAGAAAAGATAACCGCCAACGAATATTTTATATTTGACCAAAAAACGATTCAACAACCCACCATTTTTGTGGTAGATTTCATTGCTCAAGATGGTTTGCGCTATGAGTACAAATGCGAATTTGATAGCAACAATATCTTGTTTGAGTCTTTGTACTATTATCCTACTGGTAGGCAGAAAGAAAGTAAAACAAAGTTATATGTACGTGTCAATGGCAAAAAAATGGATTTCAACAAAGATATTAAAGGACTTAAACGTTCTTTAGAAAAAGATTTAGGGCATAATCAGCTATTTTTGTCCAAAACGGGCAATAATAATCCCGAAAGATTAAAACCTGTCTATGATTTCTTTAGCTCGATTAGCAACCATTTTTTAGATATTAATGCTTTTGAGCAACAAGAATTGCGAAAAGCAGTTACCAATATGATAACCAATGACGATAGTTATAGACAAAAAATAGCAGATTTGTTGCGCAGTACTGATACAGGTATTGTAGATATTCATGTAGAAGAAAACAAAATTAATAACTTTCACTTTCCTGATGAACTTCCTGATGATTTGAAGCAAAAACTTGTACAAAAACTTGTGCAAGAGCTAAAATTTGCAGTCAAAACTACCCACCGAATGTTTGATGGCGGACAAGAAATTGGCAATAAAAAAATAAGTTTGGAGCAAGAGTCAGATGGCACACAAAAATTGTTCACCATCGGTGGTTTTATGTACGAAGCCCTACAAAAAGGACAAGTAATGCTTATTGACGAATTAGACAAAAGTTTGCACAGCGAATTAACCTCCCGATTAATAGATTTATTTAACAACGACAACAGCAATCCTAATAATGCACAACTTATTTTGTCGACTCATGACAGTACTCTACTAAATAATTTTGACAAAGACCAAATATATTTTGTCGAAAAAGATTATTATGGACAATCTGAACTCACTGCTTTGGCAGATATCGAAGGTGTACGAAAAAATGTTAACCGTGAACAATGGTACAGAGCAGGCCGTTTTGGGGCTGTTCCGACTATCAAAAGTTCTTTAAATCTTATTAGTAATGGCTAAGAATAAGCGCGAAAGTAAGAAGAAGCCACTTCAAGAAGCCAAATCAACTAATGAGCCACATCTGAAGTCAACGCCAGATGTTTTGATTACACGAACAGAAAAGTCAACAAACAGAAATTTTCAAAAAATTTTTATCTTTTGCGAAGGCGAAACAGAAGAAAATTATTTCAAAGGCATAGGTGATAGCGAAACGTTGAAGAAATTCCGTCGTCCGCCTATTAAAGTAACTGTTTTGCAGCGTCCCAAATCCGGAAATGAGGGCATATATTTGTTATTGGGCGCTTTGAACGAACTGAACATCAGAACTCAAAGCCATAAAGTAGAAGACAAATTTGAACCTGAACTTGACAAAATTTGGGTAGTTTTTGATGCAGATGAAAAAGAGGCAGAAATTGCTCCTTTGTTTGATGCAACAAAAGAAGCAAGAGAAGAACTTTTGGCAAAAGATGCAAACTGCGCAAAGGTATTTGACAAATTTTACCGACATATAAACATTGCTTTTTCAAACCGAGCTTTTGAACATTGGGTATTGTTACATTTTGAACGGAATTGTACACTGTTTCCGAAAACGGAATGTAAAACAAAAAAACAGCCACACGGCTGCGGCAAACTTCATAGAGATACAGACGAATCACAATATACCGATTGCAAAGGCAGTACTTGCACGGTCGGATATTTGCGACACACAAAATATCACCCAAATTATAAAAAAGGAGATTGGCGAAAAAGCAACAATAAAGACCAGAAAGACACCTCTTATTGTTATGAGGGTTTAACAGATAGCTCTCGTTTAGGGGATTTGGCACAAGAAAAATTAGCTTTTCAAAAAATGCGCAACGCTATTGAAAATGCACAGTATTTGCGCCAAATGGTAGGAGACAAACGTCCCTACACAAACCCCTATACTGATATTAACCACTTAGTAGGCACTATAATAGACTATCAACCTATTATTTATTGGGCAAAGTGGAACGAATGGAAAACCGTCGGGGATAAAGACAAATCACACCATTTTTGTGTGCGCTTGACACAAAGTAGCAGCGAAATTAAATTCACCATAGAACAAAAACACACCAAATCTTTGCTGTTGAATAAGAATACCGTACAAGTTGGTGTGTTTTACAATGATGCACATTTTTATAGGTATTGTAAAATTCTGCCAACAAATATCGTTGTCAAACTATTACGGGAAAACGAAACAATAACCTTATCATTGCCATTACCTTTCGATGTATTGCTAAATACAGTTTACCATAATCCAACTTATTGCCTCAGAATTGGAGACAACATAAACATTTGGTTATCCTTGTCAGACAATAAAGACAGTACAGATACTATTTAGTTTTGGAAACTTAACAAAATACAACCGAATATTTTGTCCATACACTTCTCCCTACAAACTTTCCTCAAAAAAATCCAAATATGAATCCAAAACTTGCTTCTTTGTTCTATTTGTTTGTCATTTTGGGTGGTTATTCAGGACGACTAATAGCCCAAACCAATTTGAACAATCAAAGTATCGTATCGAATGCACTCACACGCACATTCAACATCCACCTACCTGCTGCCAATCCGCCTGCCGAAGACATGAGCGTATTAATCGTACTGCACGGCGATGGTGGTACAGGTTCGGGTATTGCCACCACAACGGGACTCAATGCCACCGCCAACACCCACCAATTTATGGCAGTGTATCCCAACGGCATTAGCAATACATGGAACAGCTATGCCGACCCAACAGGAGCTGGCAATCCATGTTGGGCGGGCGCACCCAACGATGTTTTGTTTATGTCCGACTTAATAGATTATCTACACACCACCTATTGCATCAACCGAAACAAGGTGTATGTTACAGGTTTTTCTCAAGGCGGCACAATGGCATACTATTTGGCAATGGCACTTCCCGACAAAATTGCTGCCTTAGCACCCGTTTCGCCCGGAACATGGTGGAATAGCGACTGTAATGGCGGCGGCGACCCCGTCAGCCAAAATTATGTGGACACCCATACCAACAGCAGTGTTCCTTTGTTGCACATTCATGGTACAGCCGACAACACCACTTCGCCACCTAACGCAACTTGGCCCTGGCCCGAAATGCTATGGCTGCAAAATGGCGGTTGTGATCCAGCAACGCCTACCAACATCTCCTATCCAAACACGAACAGCAATAATTGGTTTGCTACAGAACATCGCTATTTGAGTGGTGGCGGTAGTTGTGCCGTTTCACCCTATAAACAGGTAGTAATACGCGTGAATAGCGCTGGTCATGTTTGGCCCAATAGCGAACCCACTGATTTTAATCCTAACGAAGTCATCTGGGCTTTTTGTGACCAATTTGATCTTGGTACTTTTTCGCTATGCAATTCCAACCCACCTGTGGGCGACCCCACGCTCCAAAGCAATATCCACATAGACCAATTTGGCTACCCCACTGCTGCCACAAAAATTGCAACTATTGCTAATCCGCTAACAGGCTATAACAACAACGAAACTTTTATCCCATCAACCACCTATCGTTTGCGCCGCAGCAGCGACCACCAAACAGTTTTCACTGCCAACATTGCTACTTGGAACAATGGCAACACACACGACCAATCGGGTGACCGAGCTTGGTGGTTCGATTTTAGCAACTACCAAACTCCGGGAACTTATTATGTGTTCGATTCAATACAAAATGTGCGTTCCTACGATTTTGTGATAAGTGATTGTGTATACGAAGAGGCATTAAAAATCAGCACGAAAACCTTCTATTATCAACGTTGTGGAGTTGATAAAGATGCGCAATATAGCCACGCAGGTCATAGCGATGCAATGGCTTGTCACATCGGAGCATTACAGGACACAGACTGTAGGCTATATTCGTCACCCACCAACGCCACCACTTCGCGTAACCTTAGCGGAGGCTGGCACGACGCAGGCGACTACAACAAGTATGTCAATTTTACTTACGCGCCTTTGGTGTCCATGTTGTTGGCTTATGAAGAACAGCCCAATGTTTGGACAGATGATTTTGATATTCCAGAATCGGGCAATGGAGTGCCTGATTTGTTAGACGAAGTGAAATTTGAGTTGGATTGGTTACTAAAAATGCAACAAGCCAACGGTTCAGTTTTGTCGGTGGTGGGAGTCGAAAATTATGCTTCTGCCAGTCCGCCTTCTGCTGATGTGGTTCGTCGCCTCTATGGTCCAGCTACCACCTCTGCCAGCTATACGGCTGCGGCAGTTTTTGCTTTGGCTGCTATCCAGTACAACGCCCTTGGCATGACCGCCTACGCCACAACCCTCCAAACTGCCGCCACCAATGCCTACAATTGGGCAACAGCCAATGCTAACGTGACTTTTTACAATGAGAATATCATTGCAGCGGGCGAACAAGAGGTTGACGGTTACGAAACCAATGCACGGCACTTAGCGGCAGCCGTTTTCTTATATGCGTTGACCAACAACAGCACCTACAAAAGCTATGTGGAGGCGAACTATACCAATATGCACTTGCTCCAATGGACTTTTGCCTATGTTTTTGAGAGTACCCACCAAGATGCTTTGCTCTACTATGCCAATTTGAGCGGAGTTACGGCGAGTGTTGCTACGGCTATCCGCAATGCGTATAGTAGCAGCATACAAAACTACCAAGACCACCTTCCTGCCTATAACAACCAAAGCGATGCCTATCGTGCTTACTTGTCTACCGACAATACCACTTGGGGCAGCAATCAACACAAAGCACAACAAGGCAATATGTTTCAAGCCATGAACCATTACGGTTTGAATGCCATTAATGCTAGCAAATACAGCCAGGCTTCAGCAGGTTTTTTGCACTATTTGCATGGCACCAATCCCATCAATATCTGTTATTTGAGCAATATGGGCGAATATGGGGCAGACTATTCGGTGCGCGAAATCTATCACGGCTGGTTTGTTGACGGTAGCATGTTATGGGATAGAGTAGGTGTTTCGACCTTTGGTCCTGCACCAGGATTTATGCCCGGTGGCCCTACTTACCAATACGGTTTAGATGCTTGTTGTAGTGGTAGCTGTTCAGGCAATAGTTTGTGCAATACCGCCAATGTTACGCCACCGCTTGGACAACCTGTCCTCAAAGCCTATAAAGAATTTAACAGCGGCTGGCCCGCCAACTCGTGGGTAGTATCTGAAACAGCTATCTACACACAGGCAGATTATATTCGCCTATTATCCAAATTCACCTGCTTACCGCCATGTGTACTACAGCCCAATATCAATGGCAATGCCGTTGTGTGTTCAGGCACCGCACCCAATAGCTATACCACACCTGCGGTCAATAACGCCACCTACGAGTGGACGGTCACAGGAGGTACTATCATTAGCGGTCAAGGCACTAATACTATCCAAGTACAATGGACTAATAGTGGTAGCGGAACGATAGAAATTTTGGTGACAACGCCATAGTGTTCTTTGCGTCTTTGTTCTTTTTCGAATAAAAAATCCCTTCCCCAAATTCCCTTTATCAGGATTTGTCAGGAAGGGATTTTTTTTAGTGTTTCGCTAATAAAGTATCTACAACTTCGATAGCATTGTGTAAACGTTGCTCGCCGATGCCCGAAATCACTACCCAATTGACCTGTAAGGCTATAAGTTCTTTTTTATACCACTCAAAAAAGTATTGCCGCAAATGTGGGTGTTCGCGCTGTGGGTCGGGTTGCCAAGGCAGGTCTATGTCCAACAATAAATAAAGTGTGTAGGGAGGGCGTTGTTGCAACTCTTGTGTTATCCAAATGGGACAAGCTTGAAAAGCATGTTCTGCCCAAATTTTGGTTACTAACAAATCAGTATCACAAAAAAGCAACGAACTTGTTGTTTGTGCAGCCATATTGTCTTCCATTGCCATTTGTTGGTGGGCAATCAGCTCGATATCAGCCAAAGTGTAGGGACCTTGGATTTGGTCAATATATTGACGGGCATATTCGGGTACAAACACGGCTTGATAATGGGCGGCTAAGGCTACGGCTAAGGTAGATTTTCCGGTCGACTCAGTGCCTGTTATAGCGATTCGCAAAGGAAACATATCTTGTTGAAAGTTTACGAATGGTGAGTGGTGTGGACAGTCAAGCCGATTTCTTGTCCTTTTTGGAGCATAAAATCGTAGGCAATTTGATAATCATTGGGAATAATGCCGTCTAAAATAGCTTCGCGAATAGCATCTTTGACAATACCCACTTGACGGCTGGGTTTGATTTGGAAGGTTTCCATAATGATTTCGCCCGAAATAGGCGGCTGCCAGTTGCGCAATTGGTCTTTGGCTTCAATTTCGGTCATGCGCTCCTTGAGGTAGGCATAATCTTCGATGTATTTTTTTACGCGCCACTCTTTTTTTGAGGTAATATCGGCATGACACAAAGTCATTAAAGCCTCAATGTCTTCGCCTGCATCGAACAGTATGCGTCGCACTGCCGAGTCGGTAATGGTGTCTTTGGTGAGCATCATGGGTCTTTGGTGCAAGCCTATCATTTTTTGCACAAATTTCAGTTCGTCGCCCAAAGGAAGTTTCAGACGTTTAAAAATTTGTTGTGCTACTTTCATGCCCACAAACTCGTGACTGTGGAATGTCCAAGATTGATGTTCTTCCTCAAAACGTTTGGTCAGCGGCTTGGCAATATCATGCAACAAGGCTGCCCAACGCAACCATAAATTGTCGGTTAGTGGGGCGATATTATCCAGGACTTCAAGCGTATGATAAAAATTATCTTTGTGTGCCACACCATTGCGAACTGCTATGCCTTGCATCGCCGCTAATTCGGGGAAAAACTCGTGGAGCAAACGTGTGTCAAATAGGTATTTGAAGCCAATGGAAGGACACGGTGCTGCAATAATTTTGTTGAGTTCTGTATGGATACGTTCGGCGGAGATGATATGCAGCCGTTGACGGTTGTTGATAATGGCAGCGTAGGTCTTTTCCTCCAACACAAAATTGAGTTGCGTTGCAAAACGTATGGCGCGCAACATGCGCAAAGGGTCGTCGCTAAATGTGATATCGGCATCGGTGGGCGTTCGGATAATACCTTTTTCCAAGTCACCAATGCCGTCAAAAGGGTCTATAAGTTCGCCAAAATGTTCACTGTTGAGGCAAATTGCCATAGCATTGATGCTAAAATCGCGCCGTATTTGGTCGTCTGCCAAAGTGCCATTTTCCACTGCTGGTTTGCGCGAATCGGCTTGATACGACTCTTTGCGAGCGCCCACAAACTCTATTTCCACGTCTCCAACGCGAAACATAGCCGTGCCAAAGGTGTGAAAAACAGTGACCGTCGTAGCCGTAGGGAAGGCTTGTGCCGACTTTTTTGCCAAACCAATGCCATTACCCACACAAACAATATCGATATCTTTGACTGTTCTGCCCAACAATAAATCGCGCACATAGCCTCCTACCACATACGTAGGAACTTGTAGCGCATCGCCCGCTCGCCCAATTGCCTCAAAATAAGGAAGGTGTTCGACAGGAAGTTGAATATTTTTTTGCATAATCCTAATAGTTTTTGAATGAATAGTGAATTTTGCGCGCAAAGTTACAAAAATAATAGCACTATTTTAGCATATCCTGCCAAAGTTCGAAATTGGGATTTATTCAATCAAAATATGATGACACCCAAACTATACTGAATAGAAAGTAATTTGCTGATTTTGAAAATTTTAGCGCTATTGCTATATTTTAACTATTTTTGTCAGAAATTTATACGTCAGATGTTTTAAAAACCTCCGATGTATATGGCAAAAAAGCTTTTGGAGCAAAAAAAGCTAATTTTACAAAGTTTGTTGGATATTCGACAGACCTTGTCGGATATTCGTCAGAGCTTGGCAACATTCGACGAACTTTGTTGGATTTCCGACGAGGCTTGTCGGATATTCGTCAGAGCTTGTTGGATTTCCGACGAGGCTTGTCGGATATTCGTCAGAGCTTGTTGGATTTCCGACGAAGCTTGTTGGACATTCGACGAACTTTGTTGGATTTCCGACGAGGCTTGGCAACATTCGACGAACTTTGTTGGATTTCCGACGAGGCTTGTCGGATATTCGTCAGAGCTTGTCGAAATAGCAACTATAGACTCAGAATGCTGTTGTAATGTTCTGCGCTATTGGTTGACTATTGTAGCAATTCCACCAGAGACTCAAGCAATTCCACCAGAGACTCAAGCAATTCCACCAGAGACTCAAGCAATTCCACCAGAGACTCAAGCAATTCCACCAGAGACTCAAGCAATTCCACCAGAGACTCAAGCAA
>JAEUUX010000051.1 GCA_016787295.1 Chitinophagales bacterium | reverse complement strand
GACGCAAGCCAATATTCTGTTGACGCAAGCCAATATTCTGTTGACGCAAGCCAATATTCTGTTGACGCAAGCCAATATTCTGTTGACGCAAGCCAATATTCTGTTGACGCAAGCCAATATTGCTAGTTCAATTGTTACTGTTTTTTTTGAGTTGGGTAGTGTTGTGTTTGCTCAGGATTGTGTGTTTGAATGTTTGTTATTTAACAAGCAGCAAATACGGGTTTATTCAATTGTTTTTTTCTGTTTAGTAAGCTCGGCAAAGCTTTTTGCGGCGTTTGTAAAATCAGATGGGACAAGTACAATTGTTGTTGTATTGTTGTCTATTCCTATTTCGGATAGCATTTGCATTCGTCTTAATTCGAGGGCAATAGGGCTGCCTTCCATTTCTTTTGCGCCTTGTGTTAGTTTTATAGAGGCATCTAATTCTGCTTCTGCTTTTACGATTCGGGCGCGTTTTTCTCTTATTGCTTCTGCTTCTCTTGCCATTGCTCTTTGCATTCCTTCTGGGATTTCGACATCTTTCATTTCTACCATTTCTATTTTGACTCCCCAAGGTTCTGTTGTTTGGTCGACGATTTTTTGTAGGTTTGTGTTTATTTGTTCTCTTTCGCGCAAAACTTCGTCAAGGCTGTGTTGTCCAATTATGTTTCTTAGGGCAGAAACAGAGAATTGGTATACGGCTTTGTTGTAGTCGGCAACTTTGATAATGGCGTTTTCGGGATTTATTATCTTAAACCACAATACGGCATTGACTTTTATGGTTACACTGTCTTTGGTTATTGTTTCTTGTTGTTCGAGGTCGACGGTTTTTGTTCTGATGTCGACTTTTTGTTGTCTTTCGATAAAAGGAATTAGCCAATATAATCCGGGACCTTTTATGGTTTGGAAACGTCCGAGTCTAAATACAATGGCTCTTTGGTACTCTTGTGCAATTTTTAGTCCCGAAAGTAGTATTGCTACTACTGCTGCTAAGATAGGTAATGCTCCCATAGCTGATTTTGTTTTTTCGATGAATTAATGAGTGGTGTAGTAATGTGGTTAAATTTACTCTGCAACGGCTTCAAGTTCGCAGATGGCTAACCATGCCATTAGTCCTGTGCTGTGTAGTAGGGCTTGTTCGTCTATGTCGAAAGTTGGGGTGTGGATATTGGAGGTGATTCCTCTGTCGAAGTTGGCAGTTCCTATTCGGAAGAAGCAACCTTTGGCGACTTGTGAATAGTAGGCGAAGTCTTCGGCGGTCATTCGCATGGGTAGGTCGGTTACGTTATCTTTGCCGAGGTATTGTTGTGCGGCTTGTTGGCAGCGTTGGGTGAGGGCATCGTCGTTGACCAAGAAGGGGTAGCCCTGCACAAAGTTAACGCTTGCTTGTGCTCCCATTGCGGTGGCTATGCCTTCGACCATGTTGCGAATGCGGTTTTTTGCTTCGGCTCGCCATGTTTCGTTCATGGTTCGGAGTGTTCCTTCGAGTTTTACTTCTTCGGGAATGACGTTGTAGCTGCCGCCAACGGAATATATTTTGCCAAATGTTAGGACGCATGGTACTGTTGGGTCGTTTTGGCGGCTGACAATTTGCTGTAAAGCTGTGACGATTTGGCAAGCAATGGCAACAGGGTCTATTGAATGTTGTGGTACGGCTCCGTGTCCGCCTTTGCCTTTGATGCTAAGGTACACTTCGTCGGAAGATGCCATCATCATGCCCGACCTGAATCCAACTTCGCCCGCTGGTAGCAAGGGATAGACATGTAGTCCGATGATGCTGTCGGGACGGGGGTTTTCTAATACGCCTTCTTGTATCATAATGGAAGCTCCGCCGGGCGATTTTTCTTCGGCAGGCTGAAAAATGAGTTTGATAGTGCCTTCGATGTGGTGACGCAGTTGGTGCAAAATGCGTCCTGCTATGAGGAGATTAGCGGTGTGTGCATCGTGTCCGCACGCGTGCATGACTCCTGCTTTTTGTGATTTATAGGGTACGTTGTTTTCTTCCAGAATAGGCAATGCGTCCATATCTGCTCTCAAAGCGACAACGCGTCGGTGCGGATTTTTGCCTTCTATGAGTGCGACAACGCCTGTATCGGCAATGCCATTCTGAAAAGGTATGCCATATTCTTGGAGTTTTTGTTGAACGTATTGGGAGGTTTGATGTTCTTCGAACGATAATTCGGGGTTGGCGTGAATGTGTCGGCGAATGGCAACGACTTCGGTGTGGTATTGTTGTGCTAATTCTTTGATGCTGGCTTGTAACTGCTTCATTGTTTTTTTGTTAGTTTTTTTAGTGCAAAGATACGCATTGTTTTTATCAATTACACCCACAAAAGGCAATTTTATGTCCGTAAAAGGCTTGTTTGGGCAGTATTGCAAAAATTTTGTGCTTTTTTGCATATTTTCTTTGTGCGTTGTGGAATTATTGATAATTTTGCGCGGTGGTTTTGGGGGGTGAAATATTATCTGTCTCAAAATCGTGGTACCATAAGCTTATTGATGTTGTTAAATTTATCCTATTAGAGATGAATGATTTTAATGTAAAAAAACTGAAGTATGATATAGACCAAGTACTGTATCATTTTGGTTTGGAACGCCATAGCGAAAGTGCAATGTTGGATAGTTTGCTACAGGTTGAGGTTCCTGCCGATTATGAATTACCGCTGTTATTGGAACAACAAAGAGTGATGCTGGCATTGGAAGGTGATGTTTGGAACGAAGAAGAGCTGAAAATGCACTTTTTGTCGCCGCTTTTTTTGTTGTCCGATTTGCAAGTTCCCAAAAAAATGAAACTTTTCTATGAACGCCCTTTGGCGGGGATAGTACAGTCGACAGTTGTTTCGGTGGTTTGCGATGCACTTTTGGCAAGTCCGATGGGTATCAATACACCCCAAAAACCATATTTCTTTTTGCAAGAGTTTAAAAAAGGTAAAAACACACAAAACGATGCAGAGGGGCAAATGTTAGTTGCTATGCTAATCGCCCAAACCCTCAACAATGACCAACAGCCGCTTTATGGTTGTTATTTGCAAGGACGTTATTGGTATTTTTCGGTTTTGTATGAGCGTTTTTATTGTTTGAGTGGTTCTTACGATGCGACACGTCCGCGCGAATTGGCGCAAATTGTTCATATCTTGCAACATATTAAGTATTTGGTTAAACAATGATATTGACCAAATGTTACACAAAATCATCAGCCAAATGCTCTCTCGCTCACAACCATTATAAAGATAAACAACAATATGGTAACTGTAAAAATAGATGGCATTGAAGTACAAGTGCCGCCCGGTACCAGCATTCTGAACGCTGCTCGTCAAATTGGTGGCGACATTGTGCCGCCTGCGATGTGCTACTATTCTAAGTTGAAAGGTAGTGGAGGTAAATGCCGTACCTGCCTGGTGCGCATTGCCAAAAACTCTGCTCAAAATCCCAATCCTGCTCCCAAATTGGTGGCATCATGTAGCACACCTGTTGCCGATGGCATGGAAGTAGAAAATATCACTTCGCCACAAGTGCTGGACGCACGAAAAGGTGTGGTGGAGTTTTTGTTGCTCAATCACCCCTTAGATTGTCCTGTTTGTGACCAAGCGGGAGAATGCGACCTTCAGAACTTGGCGTTTGAACATGGAACGGCGCAAACAAGGTATGAATTTGAGCGGCGTACTTTCGAAAAAATCGACATTGGTGACAAGATTCAGCTCCATATGACGCGCTGTATTTTGTGTTACCGATGCGTGTTTACATGCGACCAACTAACAGATAACCGCGTGCATGGGATTTTGAATCGGGGCGATAAAGCAGAAATCAGTACCTACATACAAAATAGCATTGACAACGATTTTTCGGGCAATGTTATTGATGTTTGTCCTGTTGGCGCTTTAACCGATAAAACTTTTCGTTTCCGAAGCCGTGTGTGGTTCACCAAACCTTTTAATGCACACCGCAATTGTAACAATCCCAAATGTAGTGGGAAAGTAACTTTGTGGATGCAAGGCAAAGATATATTGCGCGTAACGGCTCGCAAAGACCAATTTGGCGAAGTGGAGTCGTTTATCTGCAATACTTGTCGGTTTGACAAAAAAGACATTAAAGACTGGACAGTGGAAGGACCGAGAGTCTTGGATAAAAAGTCGGTGATGAATCAAAATCATTTTTTACACGAAGAAAAATTGAGCAACAAAGTACCTGATTATGACGATAAACAACGTTTGTTGACCTAATTAGAGAGCAACGTAAATCATTTTGTCTATTTTTTTATGATAATGGAACACAAACTGTTGTCGCAAAAAAAACAACACAATTAGTCCGTTTTCAAGACTAATTGTGTTGTTTGGCGTTTAGTATAAAACCATATACAAAACCACATTTCTTGCACAAAAATACACCTAATTATTTGTCTGTTTTAGCTACATAAAGCTTGCTGTAAGATATTGACAAATTGTGCAATTTCGCTAAAACTATTGTATAGTGGCACGGGTGCGATGCGAATGACATTGGGATTTCGCCAGTCTGCCACAATGTCATGTTCGGTTAGATAATCAAAAATAGCACGTCCATTGTTGTTCATCAACATAGACACCTGACATCCTCTTTCTGCGGGGTTTCGTGGGGTGATGATGGTGAAATACTGGTTGTTGGGATTGATTTGGTCGAGGCTTTTGAACAAGAAATCAGTCATTTTCTCGCTTTTTTGGCGCAAAGCGGGCATGGTAGCTCGGTCAAAAATTGCCAACGAAGCTTGATGTGCTGCCATAGGTAGGATTTGTGCGTTGCTCAACTGCCAACCTGCTGCTCCCAATTGTGGCACAAATTTTGCCTCCATTAAGAAGCGGCTTTGTTCGTCGTGTCCCCACCAACCTGCAAGGCGTGGCAAATCGGGTTCGTTGGCGTGTCGTTCATGCACAAAAGCACCACTTGTTCCGCCTGGTCCTGAGTTAAGGTATTTGTAAGAACACCATACCGCAAAATCTACCTGCCACTCGTGTAGGCGAAGTACCACATTGCCCGCTGCATGTGCCAAATCATAACCAACCATAGCGCCAATTTCGTGTGCTTTTGTGGCAATTGCTTCCAAATCATAGAGTTGCCCTGTGTAGTAGTTTACTCCGCCTAACATGACCAAGGCAATTTGGTTGCTCTCGGCTTCGAGCGCTGCAATGATGTCTGCTGTTCGTAGGGTATGTTCGCCTGCTCTTGGCACCAAGGCGACAATAGCTTCTTCGGGGTCAAAACCATGCAATTTGGCTTGACTTTGGACAGCATAAATGTCCGACGGAAACGCACCGCCTTCTATCACAATTTTGTAGCGTTGCGATGTGGGACGATAAAAGCTAATCATCAATAAGTGAAGATTTACCGTTAGGGAGTTCATAACCACTACCTCAAGCGGCAAAGCACCCACCAAACGGGCTGTCGATTCGGTCAAAAAATGGTGGTAAGCGAACCATGGATTTTTGCCATGAAAGTGTCCTTCAACCCCCAAATTTTGCCAATCTAACAACTCTTGTTCGACATATTGTCGTACTGATTTGGGCTGTAGACCCAACGAATTTCCACAAAAATAGACCAATTGCTTGCCTATTTTAGATGTGGGGCGATGAAACAAATCGGCAAATGAAGCCAGCGAATCTTGTTCATCTAATTTTTTTCCTAATATAAAAATATTGTCAATCATTCGTAGAAGATTTTTAATAGTTTTGGTAAATAGCAATTTCGCAAAAAGTTCTTATTTTCCTGATAATCAGCACCTTACATAGATTTTTTTTTGTAATTTATTTTCAACATTCTAAGCTGTATAAAAAAACTTGTAAAAAAAAGAGCAAAAATGAGCAGAAAATTTTGTCATTCCAAAAAAACGTCGTAAAATTGCAAAAATTTTCCGCTTAATTCCTATAGTTCTGAAAATTTAGGTCAAAAAAAATACAAATCCTAACAATAAAAATACCTATTATTCTGTTTACTGATTTTGTAGTGCTACCACACACCACGTTCTACAAAGGCATTGCTCAAAAACCACAGCTATCTCTCTTACTACGATGACATACTTGCAAAATGCCTTATGATGAAAAACCTACTTTTCTTATCGTATTTAGTTTGGTGTAGCTCTATTTGTTCCATAGCACAAACCACAAAAAATGCTCCTGATCCTGTTAAGTGGTCATTTAGTTATGAATTGGTAAAAGACAATACTTATAGGTTAATCATGGAAGCTCAATTGGTAGATGACTGGTATATTTATCCCCAAATACTTCCTGCCAATACCGCTACTCCGACTTTTATTGCTTTTGACGAAAATAGCAATGTTACTGTTGATTCTATTACCACCGAAATTGGTGAACTCAAAGAAGTTTTTGAAAAAGAATATAATGTCAACATTGGCAAGTATTATCATACATTGCGTTTAGAAACCTTAGCCATAGTGCCACACCCCAATACAACTATCAGTGGTGAAATCGTTTATATGTCATGTAGCACTGTTGCTTGTATAAGACCTCAACCCCTAAAATTTCAATTTCTAATTAAGTAATTCTTCGCGTTTTTTATTATTGCTATTTAAATACAATACAATCCTTTTCAATGGAATAGTTTAACTATGCCATTGCCCATTAGGAAAAAAATAGTACCCCTAATCATTAACCAATTCTAAAGTACTGTTTTTTTCTGACTCGCAAGCTAATTTCTCTCCGCAAACCCTTTATAGCAGCGAGTTTTTAAAACTATCGTTATGAGAAAAATTACTTATTTATATTTATTGCTGTGTAGTGCTATTGCATTTGCGCAGAATCCTGTCTCGTGGGAATTTTATTCCCGTCCATTAGGAAACAACGAATTTGTACTAACAGCTCGTGCTACCGTGCAAGATGGTTGGTATCTATATTCCCAGCATATTCCCCAAAGTCCTCCATTACCCACTACCTTTTCTTTTGATAATGCCACCAAAACCTATAGCCTTGTGGGTAATATTATAGAAAATGGTAAAGCTATTAAAGAAATCGACGAAGAAAATCATCAAACTATTGTTAAATATACAGGACGCGTAGCTTTTGAGGTTCGAGCCAAGACAACTGCTCCTTCCTTAGAAATTACTGGTTTTGTTACCTATATGACATGCGACAAAAGTCGTTGTTTGCCTCCCAAAAAACAGGCTTTTAGTTTCAAACTAATTAATACCAACAATAACACACCCGCTATTGTAGCAGGTGGTAATTTTAAGTCCTCCAGCGCGCCTAAATATTCCGAAGAAGGTTATTTGAACGTGATGAATGGAATGGAGTTGGGCGAACAAGAACCTATTTATGCAGGTGACGCTAACCGAAAAATGGCAGCCGTTACTCTACCCCAAAATGCCGCTAACGAAGTGGATATCGAAAAATCGGGTCATTTGGTAGCCGCTAACATTGCTAAATATTTGCCTAAACCCAAACCAATAGCCAAACCTAAACCTATTGCTGTCGCAAAACCCGAACCGGTTATTGTGCATGTAGAAGACCCCGTAGCTTGGTCGTATAATCTACAAAAAACAAACGAAAAAGGTGTTTATGACCTCCAAGTTGTTGCCCAAATCGTTGATAAATGGTATCTATATTCCCAAAACAACGAAGGCGACGCTCCTTTTGCCACACAATTTTCCTTTGACAATGACCCTAATATAGAATGGTTAGACGAAGGCAAAGTGGCAGAAAAAGGCACACTTATTGCTACCTTAGACCCCGTTTTTGGTAAAAATACACAGCGCTATGCCCAAGAAGTAGTATTTAGCCGCCGTGTGAAATTCAATGAAAATGTTGCCTTGTCGGGCAAAGTTAGTTTTATGGCTGCCGATGATATGCACTACAATATGCCACGCGAACAAACTTTTTCGGTCAATAATGACCTAAGTGTTGTTCCTGCTACTCGCCCTATTACTGCGGCAAGTTGGATAATTGGTTTGTTGGTGTTGGTGGGCATTGTGGCAACTTTCTTATTGCAAAGAAAAAGCAAAATCGCTTAAATCTGACTAAAACGTTATAAATCTCCCCAAATAAGCAATTCTTTTCATAGAGTTGCTTATTTTTTTTGTCCCTATTTTTTTGTCCCAAACAATATGTCTCACCTATACATCCACCCCCATTTTGTTTCCGAAAAACAAGCATTGTTTAGCGCCGACAACCGGGCTTTTCGCTATGGTGATGCCTTGTTTGAAAGTTTTGTACAATTTAATAAACACATTCCTTTCTTAGCCGACCACTTTGAGCGTTTGGTGGCGGGCATGAAAGTTTTGCAAATGGAATTACCCAATTATCTGACTCTGTCTTTTTTGCAAAACACTATTGCACAACTTACTCATCATAATCAACACAACAACGCGCGCATTCGGCTTTGTATATATCGCGCTGATGGAGGCTTATATTTGCCAAACAACAGCAATGTGGGATTATTAATTACCACCCAAAACATCGAACAAAATCATTTTGAACTGCCTTCAAAAGGAGTGCGTCTGGGGTGTTATACCGATGTTCCCCTCTCCTACCATGCTTTTTCGTCTTTCAAAACCGCCAACTCTTTGCCCTACATTTTGGCTGCCTTGTATGCTGCTAAAAATAATTTTGACGACTGCTTGCTGCTCAACACACAAGGCAATGTGGCAGACAGCATTAGTTCTAACATTTTTTTGTTAAAAAAACAAAAATTATACACTCCACCTGTAACGGAAGGAGGCATAGATGGAATTATGAGAAAAAAAATCTCTAATTTTTTTTGGAATTTTGGCAAAAACTTATTACCTTTACCCCTAATTGAACAAGCTATCTCTTTGCAAGACCTACAAAACGCTGACGAAGTATGGCTCACCAATGCTGTAAGGGGTATACGGTGGGTGCAGAATTTTGAAAATCACCACTACTCCAATTTAGTAGCCTTGCAAGTGGTAAAATTACTCAATAAATACTACACTATTGAGTAATTACTAAGAAAAACACACCTCAAAAAAAATGTATGGTTTTGTTTGTGACCCTTATTTGCTTTACCGTCTAATAAGCAAAATAACACATTGCTTTCTACCTATCAACGTTAAAAATATTGCCATTATGAAAAATTTAGCCCCATTCTTGTTGTTTGTTGTTTCTTTATCCACTACCAATCTATTGGCTATCAATGCTATTCCTTCGACAGAAGAAATGCAACAAGTCAAACAAATTTTTTCTTCTCTTCAAACATGGCAAACTCAATTACCCAAGCATGCTACTGCTGTATTATTGTCTGATATTGTATTTGACTCGGAAGGTGCTTCTGAATGGCTTCCTTATTCTAAAAGCCGTTTAGTGTTTGAATATAACAAAACCAATAACAATGCAATGGTTTTGCAAACATGGGACGGACAATCTACTTTGTGGAGCAATGCTTTTCGCCAACAAATCAAACAAAATACTGATGGCACTACAAATACCCAAATCATTCAAATTTGGAATGGCTCTGACCAAAACTGGTATGATGCCTATCGTACCGTTTTTGCCTATACCAAAGACCGCCAAATAGCGGAAAGTAATACCCAAATGCGCAACTTGGCGAATGACCAATGGAAAGAAGTAGAACGCACACTATATAATTATAACAATAATCAACAGCTAACTACCGAAATTACACAAGTATTTCAAAAAGAAGCATGGTATAATATCAGCCAAAAATTGTTTGGTTATGATAATAATCATCAACAAATTTTGGTTATTAACCAAGTATGGAACACCGATGCCTCTAATTGGAACAATGACCAACGTCGTTTTTATGAAATAACAAACACCACCGCTACGACCTCCGACCAATTGTGGCAACAACAAATATGGTGCAATTCAAATAGAGAAATTAAAAGCTATGACCACAATCATACCTTAATTGCAACTACTACGCAAACATGGAATGCCTCCAACGAAACTTGGACAAGCAATGCTGTTGAGAAAAATCAATATGACGCACAAGGTAATTTGCTCCAAACTATCAACCAATTCTGGAATCCTGTTACCAATTCTTGGACAAATGTGAATTTAAAATCTTATATTTATGACAATGAGCAACTACAAGCTGTAGCTACTTCTTATTGGGACGAGGACTCCAATGACTGGCAAGTTGAGTCGCGTTGTGTGTTTAGTTATCAAAAAACCGCACCTGTTTCGTCACCAACTATTCTTCGTTCGTTGCCCAGTAGCCGTCCAAGTTTACCACTTACACAACCGACTTCCATGTTAAATAACCAATAAAAATAACGTTTTTGTGGGTTAAACCATCAACATATCGCCAAAACCTTGTTGTTTTGGTGATATGTTTGTATTTTTGTCCCTCCAATAACACAGATACATGATAAACATCAGTAACCTATCTATACAATATGGTGGTCGTTTTTTGTTCGATGACCTAAGTTTTGCTATTACCAAACAAGACCGCATTGGCTTAGTAGGCAAAAATGGAGCTGGCAAAACCACTTTGCTCAAGCTCATTACAGGCAACATCCGTCCCGAATCGGGTAGTATCACTTTCGAAGGTGGCACTACGATAGGCTACCTGCCCCAAGAAGTCAAGACCAATTCTACGAAAACCGTCTATGAAGAAACGGCTACAGCCTTTGCCGAAATACAAAAATTGGAGCAAGAAATCGCCCAACTAAGCGAAGCAATTAGCCACACCGAAGATTATGAATCACCACAATACTACCGTCAATTACAAAGCCTTAGCGACCTGCAAGATCGCTTGCACCATCTGGGAGCAGGAAATCGGCGCGAAACAACCGAAAAAATTTTAAAAGGATTAGGTTTTGCTAATGGTGATTTTGACCGTCCGCTACGCGAATTTAGCGGCGGCTGGCAGATGCGTGTCGAATTAGCCAAAATTTTGTTGCAACAACCTTCCTATATTCTATTGGACGAGCCAACTAACCATTTAGATATAGAATCGATTATGTGGTTAGAAGATTTTTTGAGCAACTACAATGGTGGTGTTGTTCTGATTTCGCACGATAAAATGTTCCTTGACCGCATTACGAACCGTATTGTGGAATTGGTGAGTGGCAAGATGTATGATTATCGCGGTGTGAATTATACCGATTTTACACAACTGCGCCAACAAAGGCGCGAAACACAAATCAACGCTGCCAAACGTCAGGAAAAAGAAATTGAGCATGCCGAAATGCTGATAGAAAAATTTCGAGCAAAGAAAAACAAAGCCGCTTTTGCACAAACATTGATTGCTAAGTTGGAAAAAACAGAACGCATAGAAATTGATGATGTAGAAACGGCTGCACTAAAATTTCGCTTTCCTGATGCGCCACGCTCAGGCAAAGTAGTGGTCAATATTGAAGGGTTAAACAAAAATTATGGCAATACCAAAGTATTGCAAAGTGTGCAGTTTAGCATAGAACGCGGCGAAAAAGTGGCTTTTATCGGCAAAAATGGCGAAGGAAAAACCACACTTACCAAAATTATCGCACAACAAGAACCGCCTACTAATGGGCTAATTCAGTTGGGACATAATGTTTTGATTGGTTACTACGAACAGCACCAAGCGGAAAATTTGGCAGGCAACCAAAGTGTTTTTCAGGTGATTGACGACGCTGCCACAGGCGATATGCGAACACGTGTGCGGTCGTTGTTAGCGGCTTTTTTGTTCAACAGCGAAGATATTGACAAAAAAGTGCAGGTATTGTCAGGCGGTGAAAAATCGCGCTTGGCATTGGCAAAAATGTTGCTGATGCCCATCAATTTGCTTATCTTGGACGAGCCTACAAACCATTTGGATATGCAGGCAAAAACAATCCTGAAACAAGCCATACAAAATTACAACGGAACGGTCATTATCGTGTCGCACGACCGCGATTTCTTGACCGGACTGACAGATAAGGTGTATGAGTTTAACAACAAACAGATTAAGCCTTATTTGGGAGACATCGCACAGTTTTTGGAAGAAAGACAACTGCAACGTTTAGATGAACTAAGTTTGGGTATGCGACGTAGCAATGCCAGCGAAACAGCTGTTCAGATGGACGAAAAACAAAAACGCGAAAACGTGAGGCTGTTGGAAAAACAAATCAAAACACAACAAAACAAAATCTCTAAAACAGAACGTAACATAGCAGATTTGGAAAAACAAGTAGCTGAATACGAACAAACAATGGCAGCCGACGATTTTTATACAACTCACCCAAATCCTAACCAATACTTAGCAACCTATAATTTGTTGAAAACACAATTGGACAACGAAATGACAACATGGGAAGAACAAACAATACAACTCGAAACAATGCAGGAAGAGAAAACTGCTTTGGAACAATAGGGTATTTTGTTTGTAAAATATACTTTATGTCCATCAATTTATGACATAATCTTTGTGTTTTTGACAAAAAAGTGGCGAATCTTTGGTATAAGATTCGCCACTTTTTTTGTTGTAATTTTATTATTTCTTGTTGTTTTTTTCTTGTTCTGCCAACATCATTTTTTTGATTTCGGGAACAGGTGAGCTACCATAACTTAAGAATTGTTCGTGAAATTTACGCAAATCAAACTGCTTGCCTAATTTTTGTTTTTGCTCTTCGCGCCAATCATAAATTTCAGTCAATCCTGTATAATAACTACACAATTGCACTTGGGTAAGTTGGACACGTTGCCATTTCTCTTGGGCTTCGGTAGCTTGTTGAAAGGCATCTTGAGTCAATAAGTCGATAGCTTGTTGCTCAGTCATGTCCAGCACGTGTGTGCTATAATCCAAAATGGTGTTGCAAACAATACGCAAGTTCCATTTATAATACATTAGCCACAATTCGGGTTGTTGTTCTGCTCCATAACCTTCTTCCAACATCATGCGTTCGGTATAACATGCCCAGCCTTCTACCATAGCTCCGTTGCCAAAAATGCTTTTTACCAAACTTGGTGATTGATTGCTATAGACCAATTGCACGTAGTGTCCGGGGATAGCCTCGTGGATATTCAAAATTTGGAGCATATAATGGTTGTATTCACGCAAATAACTTTCTGCTTGTTCGGCTGTATAGTCTGTCAATGGTGTGACATTGTAGTAAGTAGGGCGCGACTTTTCGAACACTCCCGGTGATGAAATAGATGCACCTGCCACACCACGCATATATTCGGGTGTTTCGCGCACTTCCAAAGGTTTTTTGGGGTCTAAATAAACAATATTTTTGTCTTTGATAAACTGCACCAAAGTGGGCAATTGTTGACGAATAGCCTCAATAAAACCATTGCGGTCTACATGATTGAGCGATAAACGGTCTATCATCATTTTGATAGCTTTTTTATCATCTTCGGGTTGCAAAATATCAGGAAAGTATTTTTTCCACAATTGTGTCGTAACTTTTGCCATTTTTTGGTGTAGCGCCGTTTTTTCTTCCATCGCTTTGAGGAAAATTTGTTCGGCAGTATAACCCGACTGAATATCGAAATAAAATTTTCGGTCATAAAATTCTTTACCGATGCGAAAATTTCTCCATTCAGCTTTTTTGTTTTTTAACTTATCCTCTAACCATTTGCTATATTTTTTGACAGCCTCGGTAGCTGCTTTCAAACGGGTGTCATAAATGCCGCGTTCGGCATCACTAAGGGCATTATTAGGTGCCTGCTCCATAAAATTGGGCAAGGTTTTTTCGAACATTGTGATGTTGGCTTTGATTTGTGCAGTAGCCAATTCGGTATGTTCGCGTGTGGGGCGTTCTATATTTTTTCGGGCAGCAGCAAAATAATCAGGCACTGTTTCGAGCATATTATATGCCAATTGTGCGCGTTTTTCTTTTGAAATATCTTCGTTGGTTAGCAACAAATCAAATGTTCCTGCCAAGTTATAACTACTTGGATCCCACTGATACGCCTTAAAAGTATTAATATACCAAATAGAAGAAGACAAAGTATTTTCTAACAAACTATAGTCGGTCTGGTTGCTAACTGATAGTTTATTGGATTTAAATTTATGTAATTTTTTGAGCAATTGTTGATAGGCTTTAGTTTCTTTTTTCATATTGCTCACTGTTGGCAAGACCAACTTACCCGCATAATCGGTCAAGCCCAAAGAGGCGGCATAACCCGGATTGAGTTGCCAATACTGTTTCCAGAATGTTTCTTTAAATTCTTCAAAAGCTTTGTCCTGTGATTGTGCTGCTTGTGCCATATATACATTACAACAGCCCATTAGTAATAGAATAATAACACCTACCTTTAATAACATAGAATATTTTTTTAGGTAAAAGAATGAAAACGAAGTTTATTTGGTAATGTTCGAACTTTTTTTGATTACAAATTTCATGGTGGAAAATAATTTGGTGATGAGTCAAAACAACAACACCAAATTATCCACAAAGATAGGCAAAAATTGCGAATTTTGTTGAAATAGAACGAAATTTTGGCATTCTAAGCCCACAAAAAGCGTATTTTGTTCTACAAAAGACTAAAACTTCACCAATAAACGCAAATTAATGCGGCGCGAGGTGAGGTAGTTTGGTATGGCATAGTAGACTTCTTGGCGGTAGTCTGGGGCAATAGCTTTGATATAATTGAATGAAACAGTATTTTTTACACCCAACAAATTAAATACTTCTAACGATGTCCAAATGCTTTTGAGGTGTCGCAAAGGATTGCGCGAGGCTAAGGTGCGTTTTTCTGAATCATATAACAAAGCCGAAAAACCAACATCAACCCTGCGGTACAAAGGCAACTGTAAGCGGTTGCGCAAACGCGGATAGCCATATGGACCCACAGGCAAACCACTTCCCAAAATAAGGGACAATTGAACACGCAAATTTTCGTGCTTAGGAATGTAGTCTTGCACAAACATACTCACGGTAAAACGTTGGTCGGTGGGGCGGCGTACCCAGCCAATGTCGTGGCGTATGCTATCAGCAACTACAAAATCGGTTATGTTTTCATCGCCAATATTAATGACTTGCCCTGCGGCATTGAGGTAATCATAATAATGGTCATTGTTCAAATTTTCTTTTGTTTTCAACCAAGAAACGCTTATCCATGAGTCTGTATCTTTGATGAATTGCCCAAATAAGCGCATATCTATACCTGTGGCATAACCTTTTGAGTCGTTTTGTCCTGAATAGCGAATCAGCAAATTGTCAAAACTATAGGACACCAAATCCCAAAGATGTTTGTAGTAAACTTCGGTGGTGAGTTTAAAAGGTCTGCCACCCCACATTCGGAAATTATAGTCGCCTCCCAACACCATTTGCAGCGATTTTTGTGCCAACAAATCGGGATTAATCACGCCGTCAGTTTGGCGCAATTCGCGGTAGAGTGGCGGCTGATGGTATAGTCCCACTGCTGCTCGCAAGGTGAGGTCACGCGTGCAGGCGGCTCTTTTGCTCGAATCACGACACAATTCAGGTCGCCAGCCGATTTGGAAGCGTGGTGTGACTAATAGTTCTTGGTTGAGTTCATAATAGTTGGTACGCAAACCACCAATAACGCTCCAGTTTTTGTCTTTGCCAAATGTCCATTCGTCTTGCACAAAAGCCATGTAGCGCCCTGTTTCGAGGGTTGTTTTGGCTCGCAAAACGTCTTTGAGGAGCAGCGAATTCGTTTGAACAGGCAAGGTGAAATCGGCAGAATCGACACGCGTCCATTCATTGAGTTGGTCATCAAAACGCTCACGCTGTGCTTTCAGCCCCCAACTCACAAAATGCTTATCGCTCGACCAATTGCCACGATGTTCCACATTAGCGATGGTGGCATCTAAGCGGTTGCGCGCCCAATCGTGTGACGTACCAACACCGAGAATGGTTGTTACATCGCCAAAGTCGTCTTTAGTAAGATCTTTTTCTATCTCGCCAATATAATAGAACCCTAAAATATTGTATGCCTCTATTTCGCGGCTTCGATAGCCCGACGATAGCAATTTGAGAGTCAAATTGTTTTGGGGCGTATATATCAAACCAACACCTGCCATACCGTTTTGGTAAGAGTCGTTTTCACTTCCTTCATAAGCCGTAATGATTTTGAAGTTATCGTTGAATGTTCCAAAAGCTACACTCGATTCGACAGGCAAAAAAGTCAGGCGATTAGACGCAAAATTGCCAATGGCTTGAATTTGCCATTTCGGGTGTAGTTGGTGTGTGACAAAGCCCTGCATATCGGTAAAAGTGGGTGCATATTCGCCTTTGGTGGGCAATGCGTTGAGCAAATATTGGTTAGATTTTTGGCGAATGCCCACCGAAATGGTAGTTCTATTGCTAATTGACCCTTCCAAATGTCCCGAAAAACCCAAAAAACTTGCTCCCAAGGTGCCACGCCACTCGCGCGGACGGCGATATTTTACATCTAAAACCGATGCCATGCGGTCGCCATATTTCGCCTCAAAACCACCCGCCGAAAAAGACACACTGCTCACCATATCAGGATTGATGAAACTTGAGCCTTCTTGCTGCCCCGAACGAATAAGAAAAGGACGATATATCTCAAAATCATTGACATATACCAAATTTTCATCAAAATTACCTCCACGCACGGAGTATTGCGAACTAAGTTCGTTGTTGGATACCACACCGGGCATTGTTTTCAACACCGCTTCCACACCTGCATTGGTAGCTGCGATGGTTTCTATAGCTTGCGTTGGAATGCTAACGATGTTCACAGCAGTCCGTTTGGCAGTAATAGTGGCTGTAGGAAGGCTCTTAGATTCGGAAGTCATAGAGACATTCAATTCTCTATCCTCGCCTTCGCGCGGTCGCAAAGTGTGTTTTTGAGAGACATAACCAATGAGCCTAAATTGCAATTCGGTTTGTAGACCAGCTCGCATTGGCACATAATAGTAACCCGCTGCATCTGTAAAAGTTGTTTTTCCTGTGGTTGTATTATATACAGCAACACCGCTCAAAGGTAGCTCACGCTCATCGGTCACCATACCACTTACGCTTGAAGCATACTGTGCCAATAGCTCAACAGTTGGCAGGCAAATAAGTAATAGAAACGTCAATAAATAGGTACGAATCATTCGTTTATTACAATATAAAAGTGAATAAAGTTGTTGTTATTATTTAACAACAAGTAGGAATACAATATGCAAGACCTTTATTAAGGGCTAAACGTTGCACGGGGGAAAAAAAAATTTCAATATTCTTCTACCTTCTGCCTGACAATGGTGCAGGCGGGTGCAAAGGTAGTGCTTTTCTTATAGCTACGCAAACTCATGGAGGGTATAGTTCCTGCTTTTTGTACTTGCGCTGCCTACAAGCTGGTATTTTTTTCACAATATATAGAAAATTTAGCTACATTGCTAAAAAAGTTGTACTTTTGCACCTTGTAAAGTCCCTTTGCACAATTATTTTGTTAACAGCACAAAATATCGTACATTTGCACAAAAAATGAGACATCGGTACGAAAGAATCCATAGCCGACAAAATTTATGCACCATATCAAAAACGATTTATTGCTGCGCACCATTCGCGGCGAAAAAACATCTCGAAAACCCGTTTGGCTCATGCGACAAGCAGGTAGAATCCTGCCCCAATACCGAGCCTTGCGTGAACAAGTCAAAGATTTTAAAACCCTTGTAGAAACTCCTGAATTAGCCACTGAGGTCACCCTTCAGCCTGTGGACGAGCTACAAGTCGATGCAGCCATTATTTTTTCCGACATTTTGGTTATTTGTGAGGCAATGGGCTTGCCCTATGAAATGGTAGAAAAACGAGGTCCTTTTTTTCCCAAAACCATCGAAACACAACAAGACATTGACCAACTGCGCATAGCCGACGGCGAACATGACATTGCTTATACCATCGAAGCCATTCGCCTCACCAAATCTGCCCTTAATTTTCGGATTCCGCTGATTGGTTTTGCTGGTTGTCCTTGGACAATATTTGCCTATATGATAGAGGGCGGCGGCTCAAAGACTTTTTCGAAAGCCAAAAAAATGCTTTATACCGAACCAAACCTATCACACCAATTACTCCAAAAAATAACCACCTCCACCATCAACTACCTACAGGCACAAGTCAAAGCAGGCGCAGATGTTTTGCAATTGTTTGACTCGTGGGCGGGCATTCTTTCGCCCCAAAGCTATCAAGAATTTTCGCTGCCCTACATTCGCCAAATTTGCGAAGCCTTTCAACAAACACCAATTACGGTCTTTGCCAAAGGTGCGTTTTTTGCCTTGTCTGATATTGCCCAAATCCCTTGCCATACCATAGGCATAGATTGGAACATCACTCCACAATATGCACGTCAGATGGTTGGCAAACACAAAACCTTGCAAGGCAACCTCGACCCATGCGTGTTGTATGCCGATACAAATACCGTCCAAAAAGCCACTGTGCAAATGATACAAGACTTTGGCAATACCCACCACATCGTGAATCTTGGACACGGTGTTTATCCCGACACTCCCTTAGATAATGTGCGTTGTTTTGTCGAAACAGTGCAAAATTATATCCTAACACACTAAAGCAAACAAAAATTCGTTTATAAAGTAACTAAACCAGTTTGTTTGTCGTCTAACATAAACAGTTTTTCACTCTATTACTGCCGCGTTGTTTATCTGCTCATAAGTCAATGACAGACACACTATTGTTCCTTTAAAGCATATCCCTAAAAATCAACAAATTTAACTATGGTTTGGCGAGTTCTCTTAGTAGAAGACGAAGAAAATCTACAAGAGGTCATTAAGATGAACCTCGAATTGGAAGGCTACGAAGTTATTACAGCTGATAACGGTCTGGAAGCCTTACAACTTTTTAAAGAACAACGATTTAATATCATTATTTTAGATATCATGCTGCCCGAAATGGACGGTTTGCATGTTTGCGAACAAATTCGTTTGAGCGACTCAGACGTACCCATCTTGTTCTTGACTGCCAAAGACTCTACACAAGATAAAATACAAGGGCTTAAAAAAGGCGGTGATGACTACATAACCAAACCTTTTCATCTTGAGGAGTTTTTGTTGCGAGTTAAGGTATTGTTGCGCCATAGCGTAAAAGGCACCAAAGAAGAAGACAACCTCAAAGTCTATCAATTTGGCAATAACGAAATCAATTTTATTACCTATAAAGCCATTACACCCACAGCCGAGTTTGACCTTACAAAAAAAGAAACCAAACTCCTCAAACTGCTCATAGAACGCAACAATGAGGTGGTGGCACGCGAACAAATTCTCCAATTCGTTTGGGGCTACGATGTGTTTCCTTCCACGCGCACCATCGACAATTTTATTTTGGCATTCCGTAAATACTTTGAAGACGACCCACGCAACCCACAGTATTTTCACTCTGTTCGTGGTGTAGGTTACAAATTTACTAACCCACCTGCCGAAGTGTAGTGTTTGCTTCCCCAAATACTTTATTGGATAGTGCTTTTTTACCACACTAATACAGGCTATCCAAATAAGTATTTGTTTTTTTTCTCTCATTTACTTTCCCTCAACTACTTTATTTATGTCAAAAAATACCTCTACCATATAGCCAACAACAGTCATTCTATTTTGTAGAGTGACTGTTGTTGGCTATAGACCTACAAATAATATCGTTTTTTTCGTTAAACGTTGTGCAAAATTGATTGTTTATGACCATGCTCTGGTGATTAATTTGTTTTATCTGTATAAAAATAACTACCATTATGAACTATCAAATCTCAATAAAAAGCATCTTAAAAATCTTTGTTAATCTGTTATTGATAGTAACACTCATCGGTTGTACTACTAACGATAACACAACACCCAAACACAGCACAAACACAACTGCTGAAAACAAAGAAATTCCTGATACTATTGTGCAATTTCTAATGACTTCGGCTGCTAAAGATTTTCGTAATCATCAACCTCCTACTCCAATTGATTTTCGCGATATAAAAATTGGTTACTTAACCTCAACAAATAATGCAAAAAACTTTATTTTATGTGGCGAATTTCTTTCAAAAGAAAATAAAGAATGGATAGAATTTGCGACTATTAAAACAGAAGGATATGAACAATATATTGGAAAAACACATTATTGCCAAGAAGCGACAACCATTTTGACCGATGCAAAGTTGTCTGCCGACCTAATAAAAATGATGGAGTAGCTCGATACATTTCTTAACTCAACACATAACAAAGCCTAAAAAATTATTGTGTTTTTTTTTAGCTGATATACTAAACTTTTAGGACATTGATAGTCTAATAACCGTCTTTGCAAGTAACTATGTCAGCATGTTTCCAAAATATTTTTGCCAATTTAATAGAAAACCTTACCTTTGTATTTCAATTAGTCAACTTTTTCAAATTTCAATATCCTGTTTTATGAAAAATATATCTTTCAAATATCTTTGGTGCATACTTTGCGTATTTCTTTGTAGTAACTTTTTGCAAGTTCATGCACAAGAAATAGAAGTTGGCACATCAGCCCCCGAAATAACATTGCCTAATCCTAATGGCATTAACAATACCCTTAGTGCTTTGCGTGGCAAGGTAGTAATGCTTTACTTCTGGGTATCGTGGGATCCCAACTCACGTTCTGCTAATAAAGATTTGCAAAATTTTTATACCAAATATAGTCAAGCCCAATTTAAACAAGGAAACGGTTTTGACCTATTTACTATTTCATTGGATTATGAAAGCAAAGAATGGACTGATGCCTTGCGCTCCGACCGTTTGCCCGGTGCCTATCATACCAACGATTTCTATTCAAAATATGCAGGCATATATGGCATTAACAAACTACCTGCTATATTTTTAATAGACGCACAGGGTTTTGTTCAGATGAAAGATATTACTTTGCAGCAAGCTAACGAATGGCTGCAAACACAAATGTTGTCAACAGAACCACAAGCTATCGAATCAAACCCAGTGGAAATAGAACCTATTGACAAGTTGCGCCCCGTATATGGTGGTGTTGCTGTATCACCTACAGACAATACCGAAATCAACGAAATAGAAACACAAGAAATCCCCAACACCACAACATCAGTTATAAGCAAAAATACACCTGAACCTGCACCCACCCAAACAACCTCTGTGGCAGGTAAAAGTTATCGCATACAAGTAGGAGCTTATAAAGCCATCACCCCCAGCCAAACCAAAGAACTATCTGCTTATGGGCAGGTAACTACTGAGTCGGTTGGCACCCTCAAACGATTATTGGTCGGTAATTTCACACAATTATCCGATGCTGTTATGTTGTTAAAAGATTTGCAAACAAAAACTATTTATCGCGATGCTGTTATTATTGAATATGTAAATGATAAACGCAGCAAAGCTCTCACCAAAACCGATTTGGACAAAGCTTCTGTTGACGAACCCACCTATAAAAATACGCCAACCAAAAATACCACAACAAATAAAAGCACAGCTACAATGAAAGGCAGTAATGGTGGCGAGCGTAAAGCACTCAACAATACAAATGCAAATGTGCAATGGACAGCAGAATTTGACCCTACAAGTGCTAAAAAAACTGCGAATACCAAAAACACTGCACCTGCCAAAACACCTGCCAAAACAAACACCCAAACTACTACTAATACCAACGAAGAAGGATCCGTAGTGGTTGACGCAGGTAAAATAGAAGTGTTTAAACGCATGGAAACTGATGGTTTTGTGGAAAACATGTCTAATCGTTCTTATTCTACTGCTAAAAATAGCACTTCGAAAAACAGCAAATCCAATACACTCAAATTACCCTCACAAAACAAAAATACAGCTCCTGTTTTTCAGCCAGCTACAGCAACAGAAGAAAAAATGTCTAATACGCCCAATTCTACCACAGGTGGTACGTATTACGACGACTCAGGTCTATTCAATTGGTATGATCAACCTAATGTGACAACACAAAAAACTTCCGATACCATGCTTGATTGGTATGACCCTGCTACCATTCCAACCCAAAGAGTAGAAAATGGTAAAATTGTGGTGCCACAAAGAACAAGCACTACAAATACAAACATGACTACTAACCAGTCTGACTTTTCAAATCAACCTACTTTCTACGACTATAGCGATCAATATATCTCTAAAACATACACCAAAGCTACTAGCGATTGGACACCTGTAGCACCTACAACCACCACATCAACTACAACACCAACACCTTTTAGTGTGAAAGCCCATACTGCTAATACAACCACTACCACCACAAAAAATAGCGTCACTACTACTGAAAAAACAACGACAGCTCCTGTTACACCCGCACCCACACCCACAACACCCATTGCCCCACCTGCTCCTACTACAAAGGCAACAGAAACTCCTGCTCCAACAACGCCAGTTCCTGCCTCAAAAGTAGAGTCAACAGACCTTGATAGTTATTTGGATAACTATGATTTTTCACAAACAAGCGCTAAAAAGAAAAAAGTAAGCAAAAAAAGCAAAAACAAATAATCTTTTATAGTGTTCCATTTCGGTTAAATAGTCCGATAATAACACATTGATTTTTTTGGGCGTTTCCCTCCGGGTCGGGCTGCTGCGGGCTTCGCTTCGCTTGGTGCTGCGTTGCTCTCCGCACTGGCTAACGCCACCCTCCGCATCCCTAACGCGCTTCGCCATTCAAACAAAAATATCGTTATTTTTTCCGACGAAATAGATAAAACGGAACCCTATCATCATGCTCCATACAAAAAATCCCCCTTTGTAGAAAGATTCTACAAAGAGGGATTTTGCTATTTATACTAAATTGAATACAGTCTTCGGATTTTGTAAAATGTTGACAGTGTTTGAGACAAATAATTGCGGTCACAAAAAACGTACATCTGCCTACACTATTTTCGTCACCCGAAATAGTGCTGTTTCGGTCGTTGAGGCATGAAAGTCACGAAGAAATATACAAAGAAAGATAAACTGCCTCAACGATTGCCTACATTTTGTGATAGCTAATACGATAAAACAAACAAAATACTTACTAATTTGCTTGCTATCACAAAATTAAGCAAAAACCACAGCACGCCGGACGAATCCACTCGAAAAAAGAACACCTTTTGCTGCTGTTTGGGTGAGCAAACCAGCTAAATAACCATTTTTCGCTTACGAAAGCAGCATTTGGAGGAATGACAAATTGCCGTTAATTGATGTTGCATTTTGAGACGAGTAAGTAACATCGTTCATTATCAAATCCGAAAAGTATTTTCAATTCAGTATAGAACTTTCGTGTTTATCGCAACAAAGTTAAATTGCCTTTAAAATCCTCTACTTCGCCATCGATATAAGTTATTTTGCCATAATAAACGTATGTACCAATTGGTGCATCGTGTCCGCCTTTCATACCATTCCAACCAATACTACTATCGCCTGTAGCTTCATACACCAAATTACCCCAACGGTTAAAAATACTAATAGTGATATTGGCAATATTGTAGCCTTTGACATGAAAAATATCATTTTCACTATCTCCATTGGGTGAAAAAGCGGTAGGAAACACTGCCAAATTCGGTACAACAACAGCTATGCTCTGCTGTGCGCTGGCAGTACAGCCGTTTTCATCGGTCACTACAACTTGGTAAGTAGTGGTTTGTATAGGTGTGTCAGTGGCATCGGCACAAGTCACATCGTCACACGCTACGCTGGCAGGTGTCCAAGTGTAGGTAAGCGTACCATTGCCCGTAGCCTCAGTATTGAGTTGTACTGTTTGCGCAGGTGTTACAGTACTCACATTAGTTAGTATTTGTACGCTGGGCGAGGAGATATTTACGGTTTGAGTTTCGGTATAATCACAACCATTAATGCTATAACTATATGTCAAAACATGGTCACCTATGCCTGCGGTATTGGGAGAAAATGTATCATTACTAATACCATCACCCGACCAAGTTCCTCCCGACGGCTCAACACTAAGGTCTGTTGCACTATCAGTCAAACAATAACCTTCGTCTAAACCTGTCACCACAAAATCGATGGGCGGACAAGCACCTGTGGTACAACTCAAAGTAGCGATTTCACTATTGCCACAATTGGCGCTACCAACTGCCATCAACTCAATAGATACAGTTTCGCCTTCTGCCAAATTATCTACTGTAAATGTGGTGACATTGCCCATATCAGTCATTGCTCCACCATTTATACTTAAGCTATAACTCAACGCTCCTGTTACATTGTCCCACTCAAAAGTCACACTACTTGGCGTTTGTATGCCACAATTTAACACAGGTGTTGCCATTGTTCCTTCGACAGTTGCTGTAGCAGTTACAGAGCAAAGGTTGGCATCGGTGACAGTAACAGTATAAGTATCGGGCAACAAATCGGTAGCAGTGTCTGTATTTTGAGCAGGAGTACTGCTCCAATTATAGGTATAAGGCGTTGCACCACCCACAACGTCTACAGTCAATATTCCTGTGGACGAATCGCATGGAGCCGAATCGTTATTCGCTATAGTAGCGTTGGGACCGTTAGCATTGCCTATGATAATAGTGTGTGTGGAGCTACAATTGTTGGTATCTGTAACAGTAACAGTATATGTACCAACTGCCAAATTGCTCGCCGTTGCCGCATTTTGAGCAGGTGTTGTACTCCAAATGTACGTATAAGGCTCGGTTCCATCATTGACCAAAATGCTGGCGCTGCCGTCGTTTTGATTACAATTGGCATTACTTATATTGTCTGTATCAATGTTTAAAGCGACACTACCCAATACTTCAGCCGTAGCCGTTTGGGTACAACCACTAACATCGGTCACCGTCACTTCATAGCTGCCAGATGCTATGTCCGAAATAGTAGGGTTATTGCTTTGCGCAGGATTCCATGTATAACTTAAATTACCATTACCTATTGCTTCTACACTAATACTACCATTATCTTGTCCACAAGTTGTGGCAGTTGGTGTAATACTGTTAATGGTCACACCTCCTTCGGCAGCAACCACAATACCTGTCATTTCAACCGAACAACCATCATCATCTGTTACTGTTACATTATAATTGGTTGCGTCCAAATTGCTAATATCCTCATTGGTACTGCCTGTAATCCAACTATACGTATATGGGGCTGTGCCATTATTAACCGCAATATCAATACTGCCATTATTATTGCCACAAGTTTCGGGCGAAACATTAGTGACTGTAATGGCAGGAGCAGGAGTTTGGTTAATGTCTATGGCAGTAGTTGCAGAACAACCCGTAGCATCGGTTACGGTGACAATATAATTACCGGGAGCCAAATTGCTGTTAGTATTGTTATTATTGTTAGGAGCATTTGACCATGTATAAGTATATGGCATTTGACCACCTGAAACGGTAATACTTGCAACACCATTCAACTGATTGCACGAAGCAGGCGTTGCATTGGTGTTCGTAATACTCGCTCCGTTGCTATTGGTAATATCAACTTCGGTGGTGGCTTGGCAACCGTTAGCATCTGTTACCGTAACGATATAAACACCTGCTGGCAGTTGTGTGAAATTGGCAGTATTGTCATTAGCAATATTCACCGACCAATCGTATTGATAAGGAGCTATACCATTTGAAGCCAAAACTGTTCCTGTGCCATTGGCAGACCCACAAGTCGCATTGGTGGCAGCAACAAAAGCTAAAGACGGACCTCCCGACGAAGGCACATTGACAACTAAAGTGTTGCTACAGTTATTGTTGTCAGTAATTGTTACGGTATAATTGCCGCTTACTACACCAATTAAGGTGTTGCTATTTTGTGGAGGATTAGTACTCCAAACGTAACTAAAAGGTGCTTCACCACCATTAGGAGTTACCTCAGCAATACCAGAACCTTGTCCGCAGTTGTCAGGCAAAAGATTGGTGACGGTCAATGTTGGAGCAGGATTATCAGCTACATCTATAGATTCTACAGCTTGGCAACCTGCTTGGTCTGTGACCGAGACGTTGTAGGTATTGGGCAACAAATTCGATACATTGCCATCGGTATCTGTAATGCCTCCTGACCAAGCATAAGTCAAGTTACCAATACCGCCCGATGCGCTGATATTGATAGCTCCATTGGCTTGTGTACAATTGGCAGGTGTAACATTGTTAATTGTAATGGTTGGTGCGCCGGTATTGGCAACCGCTACTGTAATAGATTCAGTACAAAGATTGGCATCTGAAACAACCACAATATAACTACCTGCCGCCAAATTGGTAGCAGTTGCATTGGCTTGACCATTTGCCCACAAATAAGACAAAGGAGCCGTACCACCCGAAGCAATGACAGTCGCACTACCATTGCTTTGTCCACAAGAAGCATCTGTTACTGCTCCTTCGCTCAAAGAAGGACCAGGTGTGTCAGTCAATACAGTAGCTATTTCGGTGCTACAATTGTTGGCATCGCTAATCACTACGGTATAAGTACCATCATTGAGGTTGTTGGCGGTGTTGGCAGTGAGTTGTAAATCATGTGACCAACTATAGGAATAAGGTGACACTCCGCCATTGGGTGTAACCGTCAAAACGCCATTGTTGTTGTCACAACTAGTATTCGTTTGAACGCTAAATGTGGCTGTTGGAGCAGGCGTGTTAGTGACATTGGCAACTGTTGTCGCAGTACAGTTGTTGGCATCAGTAACAGTTATGGAATAAGCGCCTGCACTCAAATTACTGGCAGTATTCGAAAATGCTACATTGTTAGTCCAAAGATAAGAAAATGGGGCGGTACCCCCTGTTGGAGAAACAATTACGCTGCCATTGCTCGCGCTACAGGTTTCGTTAGTAGTGTTTTGCACCGATAGCGTAGGTGCAGGCGTGTTGCCAATTATTTGCGATATAGTAGCCGTACAACCGTTGTCGTCTGTGATAGTGACCGTATAAGTATTAGCACTCAAATTGGAAGCCATAGCACTATTTTGGATGGGTGTGCTATTCCAAACATAGGTTACATTGCCAGCGGCATTGCTTACTGCCACTGTAATGCTACCATTGTCACTATTGCAGGTTTCGTTAGAAAAATTAGAGACATTAAGCGTTGGTGCAAGAGAACTATTGAGGATAACTGTTTCGGAATCGGAACAGTTATTTGAATCGGTAACGGTTAAGGTATATGTGCCTGCGGCTAAACTATTGGCATTATTACCACTCAAAGCTACCGAAGACCATTGGTAAGTAACCCCGGCTATGGGTGTAAAACTAATACTGCCATTCGAAACACCACAAGTAGGTTGCACCACAGTTGGGTTTGCCAAAGTGGGTCCCGAAGCATTGCTCAAACTAATGGTTTCGCTATCAGAACAGCCGTTAGAGTCAGTAACGATAACGGTATAACTTCCTGCTGCGAGATTGTTAGCATTATTGCCCGAAGAAACATTGGGAATCCATTGGGTATTGTTGCCACCTGCTCCACCACTCACACTTACCGCAATGCTACCATTTGCAGCTCCACAAGTAGGGTCTGTCGTTGTATTGACTGTGATGCTTGGAGCTGATTCGTTATTAATGGTAACAGTAGTGGTTGCACTACAATTGTTGGTATCAGTAACAGTTAGATTGTAAGTACCTGCGGCTAAATTACTGATACTACCGCTAATGCCAGCATTTGGATTCCATGAAAAACTATATAATCCATTGCCACCTGTAGCTGTTACAACCGCGCTACCATTGCTTTGTCCACAAGCTGCATCGGTAATACTTTGAACAGTAAGGCTAATCGGTGGAGTTTGAGTGATGGTGGTGGTGCGTGATGCCGTACAACCATTACTATCTGTTATCGTAACAGTATAGGTTCCTGTTGTGAGGTTGCTGGCAGTAGCGGTATTTTGAGCAGGAGTTGTACTCCATGCGTAACTATTGCCACCACTTGCAGTTACACTACCATTGTTTTGTCCACATGTAGCATTAATGGTATTGCTAAACGTGATGGTAGGAGGAGTACTGTCGGTAATGATAACACTTGTATTGGCTTCACAATTGTTGGCATCGGAAACAATAAGAGTATATTGCCCTGCGGGTATACTGGTGAGATTGGGTGTATTATTGGGAAAGTTAATGTTGCCATCGCTCCAAGTATAGCTATAAGGCGTTTGTCCGCCTGTAGCTTGCATTTGTATCGCTCCGTTAGCTTGCCCACAAGTGGCATTGGTTTGACTGATAAGTGTTATGCTTGGTGCGCCGTTGTCGCTGATATTGAAATTACTTACTATTGAACAACTGTTTGCATCGGTAATAGTTACATTGTAATTGCCTGATGGATAGTTGCCAGCTTGATTTGTGGTAGAAGGGTTGTTATCCCAAACAAAACTGTAGGGTGTTGTGCCATTGCTGACGCTTGCAGTAGCGCTACCGTTAGCCGTATTGCAGGTAGAGTTATTGGTCACAACATCAACAACCAAAGCCGTCGGTTCGCTTAATGTTACACTACCAATACCAAAACAGTTATTGGCATCTGTGACAGTGACAGTATATGGGAAACCCGCAGCAAGGTCAGTAGCAGTAGCAGTATTTTGGGCAGGATTGGTATCCCACACAAAAGCATAAGGTGCCGTTCCGCCTACTAAATTGGCAGTTGCTGCACCATTCGTATTGCCAAAACAACTTGGATTTTGTGGAATAATATTGACATTCAACAAAGCGGGTTGTGTCAAAGTGACCGAAGTTGTTGCTGTGCAGTTGTTGTCGTCCGATACAGTTACAGTATATGTATTGGCAGGTAAATTGGTAGCATTAGCACTGTTTTGAGGGGGAAGGCTGTTCCACACAAAGTTGTAGGGTGCTGTACCCCCATTGGCAACCGCCATAGCACTACCTACTGCCCCATTACAAATCGGATTAGTGCCATTAGCGCTAACACTTAATGCGGTGGGTTGTGTCAATGTGGTGCTTAGTGTGGTGGTGCAGGCATTGGCATCGGAAATGGTCACTGTGTATGTACCTGCGACTAAATTGGTAGCTGAGGCGGTGTTTTGAGTAGGTGTACTGTTCCAATTATAGGATAAATTACCCGTACCTCCCGAAGCCGTAACTGTTGCACTACCTGTGGCGGCACTATTACAACCCGGATTTTGGCTGGCAGTTAATACCGCATTGAGGGCAGTAGGTTGGGAAAGTGTTGTTGAGGCACTTGTCGAACAAGCATTGGCATCGGTGACGGTGACTGTATAATCACCTGCACTTAGGTTGTTGGCGGTGGCAGTTGCTTGGGTAGGTGTGGTATTCCACGAATAAGATAAAGTTCCTGTACCTCCCGCTCCATTAGCTTGTATGCTACCCGTTGCTGCTCCGTTGCATAATGGATTGGTGGGAGCAAGGTTAACACTTAAAGCAGGAGGGTTGGTGGGTGTGGCATTGGCAGAAGTGCTACAGCCATTGGCATCAGTGACTGTTACCGCATAATTAATTCCCCCTGATAAGTTGGTAGCAGTTGCAGCGGTTTGAATAGGCGTGGTATTCCATACAAAATCGTATGGAGTTGTGCCATTGCTTACATTGGCAGTTATACTACCATTCGTGCCATTATTACACGAAGGATTTGTGGTATTTAGATTAACAGACATAGCTACTTGTGTGCCTACGACCACACTTCGGGTAGTGGAGCAGTTGTTTTCGTCCGAGACAGTAACAGTGTATGTTCCTGCTACTAAATTGGCAGCAGTAGCGGTATTTTGCGGTGGATTGGTGTTCCACAAATAAGACAAAGTACCATTACCACCTGAAGCCGTAACACTTGCCGTGCCTGTAGCAGCGCTTGCACAAGCCGCAGGTGTGTTGTTGGTGCTTACCGAAAAAGCAGGTGGTGCTGTTATGGCAACAGAGGTAATAGTTGAGCAATTGGCACCGCCAGTCACCGTAACTGTATATGTTCCTGCAACAAGGTTAGTAGCAGTTTGGGTAGTTTGGGCGGGTGTTGTGTTCCATTGATAAGTGTATGCACCAGCGGGCGGTGTAACTGTTGCCGTACCCGTGCCGCCGGGACATGTAGGATTGGTGGAACTTGTCACCACACTCAAAGCTGTGTTGTTGGTGAGGGTGAAAGAGGTGGTGGTGGTACAGCCTGCGCTGGTAATGGTGACAGTATAGGTGTTAGCTGTCAAATTATTGCGGGTGGGCGTGTTGTTGGGTGTGGCGGGCGGTGTCCATGCGTAAGTATAAGTCGTTCCACCATCAGTAGGAGCCAAAGCAATACTACCGTTGTTCAAACCACAACTCGGCTGGATGATAGTGGCATTGGGTTGTATTTCCACTACATTGACAGTAAAACTGTCGACGGGTGAAAAACAGTTACCATTGGCAATGACCAAGCAGGTATAGATTCCCTCGTTAGCAGCAGTGGCATTGGGAATTTGGACATTATTGAATTGGCTGGAGCTGTATGTAAATCCGTTGGGACCTGTCCAGTGGTATTCCACGCTGGCAGAAGGCGGAACAAGAGTGTTGGCTACCATTGTAATCGTTCCGTTGGGGCAGACGTTAGCCGTACCATTAACCAAAACGGTGGGGTCGCCCGCAAAGACGCTAATAGAATGGGGAGTGGATACACAACCATCACCCGAAACTACTAAGGTATAATTACCATTGTTGGCAGAAGTGACGTTAGGTATAATGGGGTTTTGAAGATTAGAAGAAAAACCATTGGGACCTGTCCATGTGTAAATAACGTTGGCAATGGTATCGGGCAGTTGGTTGCCATACAACTCCAAAGTGCCTCCTGTACAAACGGGACTATTGGAGCCGGGAATAGCTTGGACGGGGTCGCAAGGGTTGGTGAGGTTGCAATTGGTAGTACCCAATGTTCCACCAATAGTTTCTAAGTTGATGGTTGTGGCTTGATTACTAAAATTGGTGACGACCAGAATGTACACTTGCCCTGATTGGGCGTTGGCAGGGACATTGACGGTTTCGACGGCTGAGGCACTATAACTACAATCGATAGGAGCGGGCAGAGAGCCGCATTCGTTGATAGCAGCCGCAACAGAAGGGAAAGGTCCCCACAAAGCAAAGTCGATATCACGATTGCCTGTGTTGGAAAGTTGAATGTTAATGGCACCGGGGTTAACCATTTCCATGAAATACCAAGCGGGGTTAGGTTGAGTAAAAAGGCAGCCATAGTCATTGCCCGGTTCGGCAGTGCCTGCTCCTGTGGAGGCAGGAAAACTGGCATCGATACCAATTAATTCGTTCACACAAAAGGGGTCAGCACCAGCACAAGAGGGGCTTTGTGCCAGCAAAGATTGAGTGAGAGAATATGTTAGCAGAAAAACAATAAAAATACGTAGATATTTTCTCATGGTAATCAGGTTGATTATTCTACAAAGAAACGGCAAAATTACGATTTTTTGTCTAATAGAAGTAAATTTTAGTTATTAGGTTGTATGACGTTGCAAATATTTTTTCGTTTTTGTTTCATTACAGGCAAGTTTTTTGTTAAAAAAGTAAAAAAAATGCGTTTAACTCAACAAATAAGCAACCTTTTCGTTGCTATTTTCGTCAAGATTATAAACGTTACAATAAAAGACTATAGTATGAAAAAACATCGCATTAATTTATTACTACGCGATATTTATGGTGAAACATCTCCTATCGAGCAAGAAAAAATAGGCGTATTATTAGACACCAATCCATCGCTACAAACGCATTACAATAGCTACAAAAGCGCAAAAAACTGGTTAGATTCTTGTTTTTTGCGTAAAAATGCCTCCGAAAGTACCTTACAAAAAGTGTTGAATTTTGGAAAAAAATAGCGTTTTATGACCATCAAACGCTTTAATGAAAAAAAAATGTAAAAATAATTTGCTTTTTTTTTGGTTATTCGAATAAAAAGGTCTAACTTAGCAGACCCAAACACCCAACCCCGTTTTTTTACTTTATCTTCACCAAATTTTTTTATTATGTTGGGTAATATAAATTTTTTAGCGGTAATAGCGGCGGGATTCGCAGCTTTTTTGTTAGGGGCTTTATGGTATAGTCCTGTATTATTTGGGAAATTGTGGCAACGTGAGCTGGGTTATACCGACGAATATCTACAACAAGGAAGTATGCCCAAAATTTTTGGCACTTCTTTTTTGTTGATGTTGATCATGGCTTTAGGCATGGCTTTTTTGTTGCAAGACAAAGCTGGTCATGGTGTTGATTGGTTGATAGGCTTGAAAAAAGGCTTAAAAGTTGGTGTATTTTTTGTAGCTACATCAGCAGGTATTAACTATCTTTATCAGCGCAAATCTATTGCACTTTGGTTGATAGATGCTACCTATCAAGTGGCGTTCTTAGGCATTATGGGTGCGATTCTGGGAGCGTGGCGGTAAAGGGGTTAACAAAAGTTTGGTTAGTTGTAGCCATATATAACCAAAGTTTTTCATGGTATAAGTTGTTGACAACTATATATCTTTTCAAAAAAATTATTAAAGTCATAACGAGAATAATCTCTACTTTATTTTTTGTTTTTATTGTTTAACCAAAATTTTAGTGCATGAGTATTCAAATTCAGGCAATACAGTTTACTGCGGGACAACAGTTGGTGGAGTTTATCGAGCGGAAAATAGGCAAACTTAACACCTATTACGATAAAATCATCGACTCCGAAGTTTTTTTGAGTTTAGATAGCAAAGGTAGCCCCATCAAAGACAAGGTGGTGAAAGTAAAAATCAATGTACCTCAATCTCAATTTGTAGCCCATGCTACTGCCAAAACTTTTGAAGAGGCAGTAGACGAAGTGGCTGATAACCTCAAAAGGCAATTGACCCGCCACAAAGACCGTCAACATCCCTAATAATTCGTTTTAGGGTGTTTTTTAAGGGCTTTTTGAGCATCATGCAAAAAAAACGATAGCGTTGTGCGCAGATGGTGCGCACAACGCTATTTTACTATAGATAGAACCTTGTGCTGTTATTAAAAATCGTTTTTCCACATCATAGATTCAACAGGTTTGATGGTTCTTTTGGTATATTTGGCGTTGGGCTTGTTGCGGTAGTTGTGTTGTATATCACCATCTACGCAAAAATATATCAACTGACCAATAGGCATTCCTGCATAGACCCGAACAGGCTGCACACACGAAATTTCGAGTGTCCAAGTATTACAAAATCCGACATCGCCTTTGCCTGCGGTGGCATGGATATCAATACCCAACCGCCCAATGCTCGATTTGCCTTCCAAAAAAGGCACATGGCGGTGTGTTTCGGTATATTCTTCTGTTGCACCCAAGTATAAGGTGCCGGGCTGAAGGACATAGCCTTCGGGTGGGATAATAATTTCTTCGATTTCGTTGTGTTTGCGAGCGTCTAAGATGTGGTTTTTATAGATAGCTAAATATTTACTCAAATGCACATCATATGAGTTGGTGCCGAGGCATTCTGGTTTAAATGGCTCGATGATGATAGTTCCATTAGCAATTTCGGCAAGAATCGTGGTATCGGTCAAAATCATGTTGGAGAAATTTTTGTGGTGGAAAATAGATGAATAAAAAGCGTTTGGTTTATCTATAGTAAAGGTATACTAACAAAAATGTGTGACCTATAGCTATTTGTTGCGTACTACATAATAAGTAGCAAACCAAATTTGGGGATACCCCCAAATAGGCGTTGGCTGATGTTTGGGTCACAGTCGGCTTATTCGTATTGCAATAAACTAATCACAGGTCTTTTATATCCTGCCAAAATTTTTGTGCCTTCCAAAAAAGCAAGATCAACTAAGAAACAAAAAGCAGAGATAGAGCCTTGTTGTTGTAGGATAAGTTCGGCGGCGGCGGCGGCTGTTCCACCAGTTGCCAATACGTCGTCGTGTACTAAAACGTGCATGCCTTTTTCTATGATACCTGTGTGCATTTCCATTGTAGCAGTACCATATTCCAAGTTATAGGTATGAGACAATACACTGGCGGGCAACTTGCCTTTTTTGCGGATAGGAATAAAAGGTACTTGATAGTACTGTGCCAACAACATTCCGAACAAAAAACCACGACTTTCTACCGAACAAACGGCATCGATTCGTCGTCCTTCTAATTGACAAACAAAAGCGGTTACAAGGTCGCGGCAAAGCGGTGCATCTAACAAAATAGGAGTAATGTCCTTAAAAAGGACTCCTTCTTTCGGAAAATTAGGAACAGTGCGAATACAATTTTCTAAACGATCTTTAAGCATGTTTTTTTGTGGCAAAGGTACGGCTTTTTATGACAAAATGGTCTACTGTTGAGGTGGTCTATGTTTTTTTGGGTAGCCATATGGACAATGCTTACAGCCATTTTTGCAACAATACCCTCTCTTTTTTAGGTATTCGGCAGTAAAAACCCAATTGCCATTGGCATCAATGTAGTAATCTTTGCCCAATTGAAAGGACGGAAAATCGTTTTTTTTCATAGTATTGTATCTTCAGTGAACAGAAAATTGACAAAGATAGTGTGAAATTGGTTTTTTTTTAAGACTTTTGCACCTCGAAAACAAATAAAGAGGCTATTTGTTTACAAGACATGAACGTAGTGCCATCGAAAAATAGGCAAGCGTTGGTGCCCCATTCGGGTTTATTTTTGATAGTACACCCATCGTTTTATTCAGAACAATACCTAATCACTTAAATTGGAACAAAATTTGCTCCTATTCTTTGTGTTGTGCCAATAGCCCCATAATTTAGGTATAACATAGCAATAAAAGTCATTGCTGTTCAGCACCAACAGCCTACGTCCATTCTTTTTACCATTTTTATAAACCGTATATTATTTTCTCCTAATAATATGGCTAAAAACCTGATGATAGTAGAGTCACCTGCCAAAGCCAAAAAAATAGAACAATACTTAGGCGGCGAATTTACTGTGAAATCCAGCTATGGACACGTGCGTGACCTGCCGAAAGGTGACGCTGCCATAGATGTCAACAATAATTATGCTCCGCGCTATGAAGTGTCGGACGATAAAAAACAAGTAGTTGCCGAACTCAAACAATTGGCAGCCAAAGCCGACTCGGTGTGGTTGGCTACAGATGAAGATCGCGAGGGCGAAGCCATCTCCTGGCACTTGTGTGAGGTATTAAATCTCGATGTGGCGCAAACAAACCGCATTGTGTTTAACGAAATTACAAAACCAGCTATTCAAAAAGCTGTCCAAAATCCGCGCCGAATCGATACTAATTTGGTGAATGCTCAACAAGCTCGGCGCGTATTAGACCGTTTGGTGGGTTTTGAAATCTCACCTATTTTGTGGAAAAAAATCAGCCGTTCCAACTCCTTGTCTGCTGGACGTGTGCAGTCGGTGGCAGTGCGTTTGATTGTGGAGCGCGAGCGCGAAATTCAAGATTTTGAGGCAAGTCCTTATTTCAAAATCATCGCCATTTTCAAGGTCAAAGACAAAAATGGCAAGTTGGTTACATTCAAAGCCGAATTGCCCGAAAAATTAAAAGATGAAGCGGTTGCTAACAAATTTTTGCAAAAATGTATTGGTGCCGATTATACCATCACAGATATTCAGGTGAAGCCCGCCAAAAAAAGTCCTGCACCGCCTTTTATTACCTCCACTTTGCAACAAGAAGCGAGTCGCAAATTGGGTTTTGGTGTATCGCGCACCATGCAAGTTGCCCAAAAATTGTATGAATCGGGAAAAATAACCTATATGCGTACCGATTCTACTTATTTATCCGAAACAGCTATCAAAGCCGCTTCCGACGAAATTATGGCAAATTATGGTGTCAATTACCTCCAAAATCGCCAATTCAAAACCAAATCGGCATTGGCACAAGAGGCACACGAAGCCATTCGTCCAACCTATTTTGACCAACACGAAGCAGGAGATACCTCCGACGAAAAAAAATTGTACAACCTTATCTGGAAACGCACCCTTGCCTCACAAATGGCAGATGCACAGTTGGAACGAACAACAGCTACTATCCAAATCTCCACACAACCACAAGACTTGTTGATAGCACAAGGCGAAGTGTTGAAATTTGATGGATTTTTGCGCCTCTATCGCGAATCTGCTTTGGACGAAGAAAGCGAAGAGGAACAATCAAGCATGTTGCCACCTTTACACGTGGGACAATTGTTGGATTTGTTGGAAATGCGAGCCATACAGAAATTTTTGCGACCCTCTGCTCGCTACAACGAAGCCTCTTTGGTCAAAAAGCTGGAAGAACTGGGCATCGGACGACCCTCCACCTACGCACCCACTATCAAAACCATTCAGGAACGAGGCTATGTGGTGCGCGAAGACCGCGAAGGGCATACCCGTGATTATCAACAACTGATTTTGCATGGCAAAGATACACCCAAAGCTAACCAAATTGTTGCCAAAACGCTACAAGAGCGCATAGGTGTAGAAAAATCCAAATTGTTTCCCACAGACATGGGCATGTTGGTCAATGATTTTTTAAACAAACATTTTGCCGACATCATAGACTACGCTTTTACAGCACAAATCGAAAAACAATTCGACGAAATTGCCACAGGCAAAGAAAAATGGACACAAGTTATCGATGATTTCTATAAACCATTCCACCAAACAGTTATAGAAACAGAACAACATGCCGAGCGCGAAACAGGGCATCGCATCTTGGGACACGACCCCAAAACAGGTAAAGAAGTGACCGCGCGCTTGGGTAAATTTGGTCCGATGGTGCAAATCGGCACCAACGAAGATACCGAAAAACCCGTGTTTGCTAGCATTCGTCCGCCTTTTACGCTCACACAAATTACGCTGGAGCAGGCGTTAGAAATGTTTAAACTACCACGCACCATTGGCGAAATCAATGGCGAACCCCTTAAAGCTAACGAAGGCAGATTTGGACCCTATATCCAATATCAAGGGGCTTATTATACCCTCCCCAAAGGCGAAAGTCCGTTAGAGGTCAGTTTGGAGCGAGCTATCGAAATTATCGAAGCCAAAAAAACAAGCGATGCCGAAAAAGTTATCAAAACTTTTCCCGAAAATCCTAACGTACAAGTTCTCAAAGGCAGATTTGGTCCCTACGTAAAATATGGCAAAGATAACATCAAAATCCCCAAAGGACAAGTTCCCGACGAGTTGACGTATGAACAAATACAAGCTTTGATGGGCGAAAAAAACCAAACTAACCAACAAAATGCTCTCAAAGTTTTCCCCGAAGATGCCAACATACAAATCCTTGCAGGCAAATATGGTGCATATATCAAAGCCAATGGCGAAAACTACAAAATTCCGAAAGATACCACTGTCGAAACCTTGACATATGAAATGTGTAAACAAATCATCGAAAAAGGCAATAAAAAAACAACTAATACCACCAAAACCACCACAACTAAAACAAGTACCAAAACTACTTCGCGCACTACCAAAAAATAAACACATTACCTTGTAGACCGTGTTCCGAAAGTCATGTATCTGCGCTATTTTATTAGCAAATGATATTTCCCAAATTTTGGAATTCGATAATATAGCACCCCCTTTTTACCCTTCTCAAATACCCCTTAACTGATATTTTTTTATTAGTAAAAGGTACAAATTATGCATTCACAGTTAGAAGCATTATTGGTATTGTTGTTCGATACAGATAGTTTTGTGTCCGAAAATGCTTATCAGGCTTTGGTAGGTATGGGGGGGCGTATCTTGCCCGATTTGCAACGCTATGTCGACCATGCCACCGACATCTCTACCATGGAGCAGGAGTTGGTCGAAGATGTTATTTTTGATATTCATCTCAACAAAATTTTGCGCCACTTGGAACATTGGGCAACCTTCCGCAACAACGATTTGTGGGAAGGTTTGTGTTTGGTAAATAATATTATCTGTCCTGAATTGAGCTTCTATAATGCCAAAAAGATGCTCGATATTATCTACCAAACCATGCACAACAAAATTACACCACTTCATACGCCCAACAAAGCGGTGTGTTATATGAACGAGGTTTTTTTTAAGGAACAACAATATAAGGCACAAACCGACCGCAGCAATCCACAACTTTATTTTGTGAGCGATGTTATATCAGGACATTTAGGCTCCGATTTGCTGATTACCGCTTTATATTATTTGTTGGCACGTCGCTTGCAACTTCGTTCGTGGTTGTTCGAATTGGACAACAATGTTGTTATGTTGGGCTTCGAAAATACGCGTCAATATAAATTTACTTCATCACTTGAAAAGAACTACAAAATAGGGTTCTACCTCTATCCTCCACAAGAAGGCAGGCGCTACCTACTCTCCGAAATCACTCCCGACGCAGTGCTTTTGCGCAACAGCGATGTGTATTTGCCCATCAATCATGTCCGTTTGTTGCAGTTGATAATAGAAAACTTGGCAATTACCTACCAAACTAATCATGCCTTTAAACGCAGCAAAAGTTTGTCTTATACCGCCCAACAATTGACTCCATTTGCTCTTTTATTGCCATAATCATTATTGTATAACTTTTTTTAGTAGTTTTTTGGGCAAAATTAACAAAAAAATAGCTGAACAAGCACTAAAATTATACAATTTCCTAATAAACATGTAACTTTGCAGCCGCAAAAATACACACGTCTCAACACGATTTGTACCTAATCCGCATTAATTTTTTTTGGTAATGAATAAGGAAACCATCATCGCACAATTTGAAGAAGTTTTGCAAAAAGACAACTTCAAAGAAATCCAAGCCGAAGTCAGTAACATCAGAGCATCGTTCAGAAAAATCACCGATGCTATCCGTAAGGAAGCCTTAGATGCTTTTAAAGCCGAAGGTGGCGAAGAAGCTAATTTTGAAGCAAGCAAAGATGAACAAGACGAAAAATATGACCGTCTTATCGCTTTCTTCAACGAAAAAAAGGCAGCCTATCAAGCCGCACGCGAAGCCGAACAGCAACAACGCGAAGAAGAACGTAAAAAACGCGAAGCAGAACAAAAAGTTCGCCTCCAAGAACAACAAGCGGTTATTGAAGAACTTACCGCTTTTGTACAAGAAGGCGATGTGAGTACAGCCGGCTTCCAACGTTTTAAAGACATTCAGTCCAAATGGAACACCACAGGACGAATCAACACGCCCGAAGGAAAAGAACAACTCTCCAAATATAGTCACCAAGTTGATCTCTATTTCCATCAGCGAAACTTAGCCAAGGAAATGCAAGGCATTGAGCAGCAACGCAACATGTCGGCAAAACAAGAAATCATCTCTAAAATAGAAGGTTTGCTTGGCGAAGAAAACATGAACGAAGTAGCCGATGCTATGAAAAAACTACAAGCAGAGTGGAAAACCATCGGTCAGGTAGCATGGGACAAAAAAGACGAAGTCTACAGCCAATTTAGACAATTGAGTGACCAAGTGTATGAAAAAATCCAAGTTTTCTTTGACGAAAAACGCGTACAAACACAAGAAAACTTGAATAAAAAACTTGACCTTATTGAGCGCACAAAAAATTTGGTTGCCGAAGATTGTACCACACATGAGCAATGGGAAGCAAAAACCAAAGATGTGATGGCGTTGCAAGAAGAGTGGAAAACCATCGGTTTTTCTAACGATAACGAAATCACTTGGCAAACATTCCGCGCCACTTGTGACATCTTTTTTGAGAAAAAGAAAGAATACTATGGTGATTTAGACAAATTTCGCCAGGACAACAAAAACCACAAAATCGAGCTTTGTGAAAAAGCAGAAGCTGTTCGTTTCGATACCGACTGGGCGCGCACTTCCAACTATTTGGTACAATTACAAAAAGAATGGAAAAAAGTGGGTCCCGCACAACGCAACGAAGAACACAAATTGTGGGAACGTTTCCGTTTGGCATGTGACACCTTTTTCCAAGCCAAAAAAGTGCATTTCGATTCGATGGACACCGAACAGTCCGCCAATTTGCAAGCCAAAAATGACCTGATTGAACGCCTAAAAGTTTTTGAACCAAGCGGTGACGGTAACGATTTCGATACCTTAGATACTTTTACCAAAGAGTGGAAAGCTATCGGTTTTGTACCTTTGACCGACAAAGATCGTTTGCAAAAAGAATACAACAGCATTTTAGACCAAAAATATAATGCCGCCCGCAAACTTCGTAACGAATCTGGCAAATCTTTCCGAAACACACCACGCAGCGAAAATACACGTGTTTATCGCGGTAACAATAACAACAGTGGCGGTGGCAAAGAAGATGCTTTGCGCGAACGTATCGAACGCAAAGCACAAGAAATCGCACAATATGAAAACAACCTCGGTTTCTTGACCTCTGCCTCAAAAAAGGAAAGCCCTATTATCACAGACCTCAAAAGCAAATTGCAAAAACTGAAAGACGAGCTAAAAGGTTTGGAAGATAGTCTAAAAGCAGCTACCCGTCCAGCTCCTGTTGTTGCAACACCAGCAACAGAAGAAGTGACCACAAATACCGAAGAAAACAGCAACAATGCCGACGAAACAGTAGCAGAAGCATAGTGTTTATTCGAAAATCATCATAAAAAAAGCAGAATCTTTGATAGATTCTGCTTTTTTTATTCGCAATAAGCATTTTGTATAGCATTTTTTGACTTGTTCACACAAAAAATTGCTTTTCTGCCACAAATAGCGTAATTTTGCTGTTCGTTTTGCCATCTATCGTAAAATAATTGCTTTCTATGAAGCCCGAAGACAACAAACCAGATATAGATAACCTTTCTGTTGACGAAAAAATATCGCTCTTTCTCAAAAAATTTGCCAACAAAAACACCTCCCCAAACACCTACAACGAACAAGAATTTGGCGGTGGTCATAGGTCAGGTGGAGGTGATTTTTATGACTCCAACGAGTTGGATAGACTCAACATTAGAGAGTATTCGGGTGTGCGCATAGAACCCGAAATGTATGAACGCTTAGAAAGATTGAACAAAATTGCGAAATCTATCGAGAAAAAAGTGGTCACCAAACCCGAACAATTGGCACTTTTTCCTAAGCGCGACTACAAAATTAACTATATCGCCGAACTCAACGAAGCACAATACCTTGCTGTTACTACCGTCCAAGGACCGCTTTTGGTCATTGCAGGAGCAGGTAGCGGCAAAACGCGCACCATCGTTTATCGGGTAAGCTATCTGCTGGAAAACGGTATTTCGCCCGAACAAATTTTGCTGCTCACTTTCACCCGAAAAGCCGCGCAAGAAATGGTTACACGCACCAAACAACTGCTCAAAACCTACGATGTCGACCGCATTATGCGCGGCACCTATCACGCTTTTGCCTCCTATTTACTGCGTCGTCATGCCAACATGATTGGCATTGCAGCCAATTTTACTATCATAGACCCCATAGATTCGGAAGATATTATCGATTTGATTCGCAACGAATTTAAATTAGGCTCCAAGGATAAGGCTTTCCCCCGAAAATCGCGCATTTTTGAAATCATCTCAAAATCGCGCAACTGTAGCCAATCTGTTCGCACAACGATTATGAACGAATTTTCGGGCGTTATGGATTTCATGAACGACATTGAACTCATCGCCAAAACCTATCAACAATACAAACAGACCAACCAAATTTTGGATTATGACGACTTGATGGAAACGCTGCGCGACAAGTTGCGCGACCACGAGCAGTTTCGCCGCTTGGTGCAGCAGTCCTACCAATATGTTATGGTCGATGAATTTCAGGATACCAACTTAGTACAAAAAGATATTGTTGATTTGGTGGCGGGCGGCTCAAAAAATATTATGGTGGTGGGCGATGATTCGCAAAGTATCTATGCTTTTCGCGGAGCAAATTTCGAGAATATTCTCACCTTTCCCGAAACCTACCCAACTTGCAAAGTGGTGAAATTGGAACATAACTACCGAAGCAACCAACCTATTTTGGCTTTTGTGAACGACATTATTCGAAACGCTAAAATTGCTTATCCCAAACAACTGTATTCCAACAACCCCAAGCACCATAAACCACTTATTGCCAAATTCAACGACCAACAAGAAGAGGCAGCGTTCATTGTGTCGCGCATCATTGCGTTGCGCGAAAAAAATATCCCACTCAACCAAATTGCGGTCTTATATCGTTCGTCATATCACAGCAATTTTATCCAAACAGAACTGCTCAAGCGCGGTATTCCGTATGTTATGGTGGGCGGTATCAAGTTTATTGAGCGCAGCCACATCAAAGACCTTATTGCTTATCTGCGCATTAGTGTCAATCCCTTAGACGCTATTGCTTGGAATAGGATATTGAAATTGGTGCCGGGCATTGGTCAAACAACCGCCAGCAAAATTATCGACTATGTCCACAACAACCATAGCAATATTCAGTTTGGTAGTTATGAAAACAAAAAATTTGGCAAAGACCTCGAAACTTTGGGAGATATGCTGAACAATTTGGGGCGCAACGATTTGAATTTGCCCACCAAAATAGATGTTTTGCGCGACTACTACCGTCCCATTCTCAAATCACGCGAACCTGATTGGGAGTTGCGTTTGCAAGACATCGAAGTCATACATCAACTTGCGTACAAATACCAAGAAGTGCAAGATTTTTTGACCGATTTTGCCTTAGACCCGCCGTCCAACAAATACCAAGATGCCGTTAAGCCTCTCATCGACGAGTCCGAAGACCAACCTGTCACGCTGTCCACTATCCACTCTGCCAAAGGTTTGGAATGGTATTGCGTTTTTCTGCCACATCTTTTGGACGGTTTATTTCCGTCGTCGCGCAGCCTCAAATCCTTAGACCAATTGGAGGAGGAACGCCGTTTGTTTTATGTGGCATGTAGCCGAGCCGAAGAAGAACTGTATCTCACCATGCCCGCCTACTATTCGGCATGGGATAACTATTTTACACAACCTTCGCGCTTTATTGCCGAAATTCAGAAAGACAAATACACCATTTGGCGACCGGGGCAGGAGTTGGAGTAAATTTTTTGTGAAAAACAAAACCCATTGTAACTATGCGAGTTTTTGGTAGTCAAACCCTAAAAATTATAATATGAAACAGCCCTTCCTATTTTTGATACTATGCTTTTGTTGTTTTTCGACAACGATTTGGGCGCAATATACTTCAATTCATCATGCCGAAAACGACTTTTATCGTCAATTTAACCTCCAAACCGAAGCCCAATACGATTCGTTACAAACTGTTTTGGGCAATACTGCTAACCTCCCCACCTCCCATCTTACAACCTCCGACCGTTCTACTTGTACGCTCCAAAAAGAAGTCTACGGTTTTCAACCTTATTGGGTAGGTTCGTCGGTGTATAACAACTATGACTACCACCTTTTGTCCACTTTGTGTTATTTTTCGTATGAACTCAACCCCAGTACAGGACAATATACAGACATTCATAGTTGGAAAACCACGACTTCCATCAATTTAGCTCGCGCCGCGGGCTGCAAAATAGATTTAGCGGTAGTGAATTTTGGAAATAGCAACAATACCACTTTTTTGAGTAATCCCGATGCTTGGGAAACGCTGGTAGATTCGTTAATTCCTTTGCTCAACTATCGGCAAGCTAATGGGGTGAATATTGATTTCGAGGGTATTCCTTCGTCACAAGACGATAATTTTGTCGATTTTATCACCTATTTAGATACACGCCTCAATGCCGAACGCCCCAATACCAGCATTTCTATCGATGTTTTTGCCGTAGACTGGGCGGGAGCGTTCAATGTCAGCGAATTGGTGCCACACGTTGACCGTTTTATCATCATGGGCTACGATTATCATTATACAGGCGACGCACAAGCAGGACCTGTTGCTCCACTCTATTCTGGCACGGCTTGGAATATGTATACTCTCAACCGCTCGGTCAACTACTACCTCAACGAAGGCGTACCTGCCAGCAAATTGATTTTGGCAGTGCCTTATTACGGTTATGATTGGACGACCCAGTCCGCTAATATTCCCTCCAACACAACTGCAACAGGCGTTTCGCGCACCTACAAATATGTGCGCGACAATTTTTACAATACCTATACGCGCCAATGGGACAACCACAGTGCCTCGCCCTATTTCATCTACCTATCAGGCGGCGAAACGCGCCAATGTTGGTACGAAGACGAAATTAGTTTGGCACAACGCTACGACATGATTTTGGCAAAAAAATTGGCAGGCACAGGCATTTGGGCGCTCGGCTACGATGCGGGCTATAACCAACTTTGGAATTTGCTCGAAACAAAATTTACCGACTGCTATAATCCTTGCACGGGTATTGAGCTTCACGACACTGGTGGTAGTTTGGGCAACTATCAAAACAACGAAAGCTATACCTACACCCTCACTTCGCCCGAACCTTCGCTGCCTGTGACCATCTCTTTTCCAAGTTTTGATATAGAAAACAATTTTGATTTTTTGCGAATATATGACGGCAGCAACACTGCTGCTCCCCTCATTGGCACATACACCGGTACAGCAAATCCCGGCACCATCACCTCCACCAATAACAGCCTCACCCTCCGCTTCACATCGGACAATGCGACCGTGCGACCGGGTTTTACAGTCAATTGGGCGTGTGGCAGTTGTTTTCCGAGCGCCAATATCCAAACTTTGCTGCCCTACTACAACAATGATTTTACAGCAACTTTTGAAGATATTGATGCTTGCGGGAATGGTTTTAATGGCAAATTCTACCAAGTTGTCTATGAACCAACCAACAGTGATTGGCGAGCCAACGGCAAAGCGGGTTTTTTCAACGATGAATTTGATAACGGCATATTAAGCGCCGACTGGGGAGCAGCTACAGGTACTTGGATTGCCGACGAAGGTGTGGTGTATCAAATCAACACCGCCGAAGACAATACCAACCTTTATGCCGAACTCACCCAAAGCAATGGCGTGAACTATCTCTATAATTTTCGCCTCAAAATCATGGGCAGTGGCACCAACCGTCGAGCAGGTTTTCATTTTTTTGCAGACGATGGCGATGCCGAAAATCGGGGCAATAGTTATTTTGTATTTTTTAGGGTAGACGGTAGCAAAGCCCAAATCTATAAAGTGACCAACAATGTGTTTGATTTGGTAGCAGATAATGCACTTATGGTCAATGCTGATGAATGGTATGACATCAAGGTGAGCTATAGTCCTGCTTTGGGCGAAATTCGAGTTTATAGCAACAACCAACAAGTCGCCACTTGGACAGACCCCAATCCGCTAACAACGGGCAGTTTTATCTCGTTGCGAACAGGAAACTGCGAGGCAATGTACGATTTTGTGCGCACCCTCAAAAGCCGCACCAATAATAATCTTTCCATCAAAGTGGGCAACGCCAACAATGATGATATTTTGTATTATGGCAACGGGGTGTTGCCAGCGCGCGTGGTGAGCATTTTGCGCGACAATGGCAACCGTTGGACAAATATGGCTTTTCGCGACACGAATATAGACATTTGGTTGTCCGCCACACCAACCACCGAACCTGCTATAAATGCTACTCTCTATCCAAATCCCGCCGATGTATGGCTAAATTTGCGGGTACAGTTGGAAAAACCGACACAAGCTCAACTGCAAATCATCGACCTACAAGGCAAAATCGTACAACAACAACCGCAATTGTATTTGCAACCCAACGGAGATATTATTAGCCTCCCGATTCAGTATTTGCCTGCGGGACAATATATTGTTCGTTTGCAAGCTAGTGATTTTGTTTGGAGTGAGTTGTTGGTGGTGCAGTAATTGTTGTTCTTTATAGTGGCTGTATAAAAAGATTGCCAAATTTTGAAAAAACTGTTTATAATGCTCAAAATACCCCAAAATAGTATAACTATTTTGGGGTATTTGACTAATTTTATTAGGTTGTGCTGACTCTTGTGGACTTGTTTTATGTATTTCGTTTTTCGGTGGGGTAGAACAAATGTTCAGAATCTAAAAAAACAACATAAAAAATGTGTCCAATAATATGCCCTGCTACTCTCCCCTTTTGTCCCGATATTTTCATGATAATTGCCCACTCTACATCGCGGTCAGGAAATGGGTTATCAAATTCGGAATTTTCAGGAAATGCTCCATACACTTTTATGAACTTCTTTTGCTCTGCTTCAATTCTATTGACATTACAGATATACCCAAATTTTTCGAGCATATAGGCAAGCAGTTCATCTGTTTGCCATTTTGTATATGACTGACCGGGCGGGATTTGGGCGTTATATTGAAAATCTTTAAAACTGAACAACATTAAAGGTTTTTCTTCTGCTACTTGGCGTTCGATTCTGTTATTGGCTTTGCGTTCAACAGATGAGCCAAGTGGAATAAATTTAGTGTTTTTATTGTTCTTCTTGTTCATCTAAAAAATCGTTTTTAAATTTGTTAATGTCTCCCAAAAAGGGAATTGCACCATATTTACCCAATAAATAGTCTTTTTCGAAAGAAGCATCGTTTCTTACCGTTGCTTGATTTATTTTATATTCTACAAGTGAATACAATTCTGTTGCTCCGATTTTATTTTTTTCTGTAAACCAAATTTGGTCTCTCCTAAAAATATCTTTTCGCAATAGATTTGTATCATGCGAGGCAAAAATAAGTTGTGCTTTTTTATTCGCTTTTGAATGAAAGAATTTTATTAGTTCCATCGTTAAAAGGGTGTGAAGTTGGGAGTCTAACTCATCAACAATTAATATTTTTCCGTTCCTTATGGTGTCAATAATGGGACCAAGGAGGCTAAAAAGTTTTCGCGTCCCTTTTGATTCCAAGCCAAAATCTATTATTGCATACTCAACAAATTCTTCAATATTATTATATTTTTTGTGGAACGTATTAATAGAGATTTGCTTAGTGTCACTATCAACATTCTCCGATTTCCTTGCCTTCGCTTGTAAGCTCCTTAAAGCAAGTATAACGTTATCTACTTCTTCTGAAAGTTCATCTGGCACTATACTCAATGATTTGCCCAAAATATTGTTTTCTTCTACAATTTCTATATCGTCAAAACCAATTTGAATAGATTTAAAAAATTCAATAACAGTTTTTTTGAATTCGATATCTTTTTGAAATTTAGCAACTGTATATGATGTTGTATGATTTTGTAAGCCCGATACAATATTGAAATCAGTTTTAAACCACTTTAAAATTTTCGTGGCAATTTCTCCATTCAGTTGAGCTACAGTGGAAAGAAACAAAGCATTAGGGCGTGTTTTGCTCTCCAACCCTTTGCCTTCTTTGAAGGATTGGCGATTGATAGAAATTTTTTGAAATTCGCGCGTATAAAGTTTCGATTCCTTTACTGAAATAGCCTGATTCAAGGAAAACAGCCATTCAGCATGAATTTTTTCTTGGTCTGCTTCAAACCCAAATCTGTATCGAATGTTATTAATATAAAAAATCATCTCAAAAAATGACGGTTTATCATCGGTTTCTGAGGACAATAAAAATTGTATTACATTAATTATATCATCAGCTTGTTTTTCATTAGATGATGTTAAAATGAAATTTCTGAAAAAGCCTATAGCAGATACCATGTTGCTTTTACCGCTACCGTTAGCACCATAAAACACACTGCTTTTTAATAATTTGAGCTTTTCTGTTGAGTCATAAAAAACGTTAATAGATGCCGTTTCACTTTCGTGTTCCTTGATTGGGGCATAGCCAACCATACTGAAAGTGGCTGTATCTTTGAAAGATAAGTAATTTCCGACGCTAAATTGAATAAACATTGTTTTAAAATTTGGCGCAAAATTACGATAAGTTTGCGATATTGTTGCTTTTTTTGTGAAAATTTCTCAAAAATTAGCTTTTTTAGATTTAAAACCTAAACATAATTACAAACAACCCAAATACAAGCCCATTTTCTCAAAATGGAACAAGCCAGCATTCGGTACGCTTAATACCGAACGCTGGCTTGTTTTAAATAAATTTGTTTTGAATGTCCATTACAATTGTGGCGGCGATCCACCACCTGTTGGCGGCACACCTGCTGTTTGGTCAGGAAACATAGTCTTGAGGCGGTCGTCCAAGCTATCTGCCCACCATTCCATATCTGCTATCATATTGTAGAACTCGATGTAGTCCATGCCTTCGATGTCGCGTTCGTATGCTGCAAAAATGTATTCGGAGCCTTCGCGCATCGTCATTTTCACACACAAACTATTGTGGCTAATTTGCAACAAAGTACGATAAACGTGTTCATGCTGTGTGGCAGGCATGAGCATTAGGGGCGAAAAAATGCGCAAATAATAGCGCACATGATTCGGAGTGACCTCAAAACGCGTGATAAACATCTCTAAATTGGCAGACCCACGCCGCCAATAGTAGGTTTCATTTTTTGCGTCATACACTTGGTCTTTGGTAAGTCCAACACCTAAAAAATACTGTTCAATGTATTGATGAACCTGTAATGGAGTAATACCTTGTGCCATAATTAATAAGTTTGAGATGAAAAAATTATTTTGGAGCTTTATATGCAGACAAAGGTAAGGGTTTATGGGGAATTTTTAGTACTTTTGTGCCATGTTTTTGGCTATTTTTTTATTATTGGGCTATGCTATTTTGTTGTTGTTCTATAGTTGGGCGTGGAAAACAATGCCTATTTATGCACCACCAAGCACCCAAGCACTCCCGAAACAACAAGTAGCGGTCATCATTCCTGCCCGCAACGAAGCAGCACATATCGAGCAGTGTCTAAATGGCATAGCTCGCCAAGATTTTCCTGCCGAACAGTTGCAAATTATTGTAGTAGATGACCATTCCACCGATTCCACAGCAGCAATTGTGCGCCAATGGACAAAGCAACAGCCCCATTTGTCTGTTTTGTTGCTATATTTGGCAGATTTTGTTTCACCCGACGAAACCTTGAACAGTTACAAGAAAAAAGCAATTAGCCTTGCCATTGCCCATACTACTGCCGATATTATCGTTACGACCGATGCAGATTGCGTACCACTTTCGTCACGATGGTTAGCAAAAGTGTTGCATTTTATAAATGAAAAAAAAGCCGTTTTTGTTACGTCGGGCGTAATGGTAGCACCTACAAACAATTTTTTCAGCATTTTCCAAGCTTTGGATTTGGCGGGCATGATGCTCACCACCGGAGCCAGCCTGCGCTATCGATTGGGAGATATGTGTAATGGCGGCAACTTAGCCTACCTTCGGTCGGCGTTTGAGGCGGTAGATGGTTTTTCAGGCATAGACCATTTGGCTTCGGGCGATGATATGTTGTTGATGGGAAAAATGCGCCACCATTTTCCAACCCAAATTCATTTTCTCAAGTCTTATGATACGCTTGTTAGTACGCCAGCGCCAGTGCGTTGGCGCGATTTTGTACAACAGCGTATTCGTTGGGCATCAAAAACAAGTAGCTATTCACAAGCACTTTTGCCTTTTATTTTGTTGTGGGTTTGGTGCAGCAATGTAGCTTTGTTGATAGGTAGTTTTTGGGCGATGAGTACGCACTACCATTTGGGAGCAATGGCGTTTTGTTGGACGCTAAAAATATCGGCAGATGCTGTTTATCTCAACACAGCTTGTCGTTTTCTGGGCAAAACGGTTTGGTTGCGCTATTTTTTGCCTGCTCAATTGTTGCATGTTTGGTATATTGGCAGTGTGGGCATTTTAGCCAATTTCAAGCGCTATGAATGGAAAGGGCGGCGTGTGCATTGATGTTTATTTTGCTTTTGTTTTAATGTAACCCAATTGTTGCAAAATGCTTATGGCTTTGTCTTTACATTCACCTTGCAAAATAATTTCGCCATCTTTTGCCGATCCGCCAATACCGCATTTAGTTTTCAAGGTTTTAGCTAAGTCGTTCAGTGCTTCTTCTTCACCTTCAAAACCTTGTATGAGCGTAACGGTTTTGCCTTTTCGTTGTTTTTTGTCTAACAAAACTATCAATTTTTGCTTCTCGGCAGGTAAGGTTTCTATGGGTGTTTCTTCTACACGCATAGCTTCGGGATTGGTTGAATAGACCAAGCTACCCAAATCAGAAAAGGATAATTTATTTTTTGGCATTGCAATTGTGTTATTCTTGTGTTTTTCTATGTTGTTTTTCTACTTATTGTGCTGGCGGAGGAAGTTGTGTTTTAGGGTCTTCTAAGTTGCTATACAACAAAGCCGTATTGACATTTTGTTGGTCTTTGTTGCCTGTGGCAGGGGGCAAAACACTTTTAGATACCGATTCTCGCATGTCGGTGTCTGCTTTAAGGTTTTTATATTGATAGTATTCCATAATGCTCAACTTGCCTGTGCGAAACGCTTCGGCAATAGCTCTGGGAATCTCCGACTCTGCTTGTAATAATTTTGATTTAGCTTCTTCGGCTTTGGCGCGCATCTCTTGTTCATAAGCCACCGCCATAGAACGGCGCTGCTCGGCAAGCGCTTGTGCCATTACTTTATCGGCGAGGGCGCGCTCCATATCCAATTCTACACCAATGTTTTTGCCTACTTTTATCTCATCTATATCTATAGATACAATTTTATAGGCGGCTTTGTCATAATCAAGCTCGATTTCCTCCACTTTATCGGCAATTTCGTTGGGGTGTTCCAAGGCATATTCATGGTCATATTCGCCAACAGTCGAAATAATTCCTTCGGATACGCGAGCTAAAATGGTGGCTTCGGTAGTACCGCCAATGTAACGGTCAAAATTGGTGCGCACTGTGATCCGCAACTGCATGATGAGTTGGATACGGTCTTTGGCAACAGCCGTAATGGTTTCGGACTCTAAGACGCGTGGTGTGACCCACGAACGCACAGCATCAACGGGATCTTTGTGTGATAGGTCGATACGGGCGGCTGTTGCAAAATCAAAATTAGGGCGACTATCGGGCGACATATGTTTGAAGGCATTGTGAGCTGTCACCAAAGCATTCACCACAGGCGTTACTCTACCACCTTGTAAAAAATGGTTTTCTAATTGATCATAACTGATATTGATCCCTGCTTTAGTGGTTTTGGTAAGCGCTGCAATAGTTTCGTCTATTGGCACACCGCGAAAACGCATTAAACCCATCTGGGCAATGCTTATTGGCACTTCGTTGGAGCGAGCTTCTACCCATTTATCTAAACGAGCATAAACAGCATACGCTATGATAACAATTAGTATGAAAATAAAAACATATAACATAATAATTTTTTTTAATTACTTAATACAGACAAAGATTTTATAGCAACGAGGCTTTGTCTTGGGATTTGCGGCAAAAATACACAAAAAAAACGAAAAATTTTATTTTGAAAATTTCTTTTATTGTTATTGGTAAAACTGATGCCAATTATTTGTCCGAAGGCATTGGAATTTACGAAAAAAGGGTACAAAAATACACTATTTTTGACCTACAATACCTACCTGACCTCAAAAATACGGCAAATCTTTCTATTGAGGAACAAAAAGAGCGCGAAGGAAAAAATTTACTCAAATGTTTTGCTCCGACCGATTGGGTGGTACTGCTGGACGAAAAAGGCAAAACTTTCCCGTCCACAGGCTTTGCCACTCACCTACAACAATTGTTTAATCGCAATGTGCGCCACATCAAATTTGTGTGCGGCGGGGCTTATGGCTTCAGTGAGGCAGTATACAGTCGGGCAAATAGCCTCTTGTCTCTGTCCACCATGACATTTTCGCATCAATTGGTGCGTTTGGTATTTATGGAGCAACTGTATAGAGCTTTCACCATTTTGAACAACGAGCCTTATCATCACGAATAAAAACAACGAATATCCAATGAACTACGCGTCATTCCACACTCTGTATTTGCATTCACCAACATCATTTGTAATCCATCTTTAACAATCGTTTCTTATGCCCGAATTGCGCTGGAATCCCCTTTTGCGAACCTATACAATGGTAGCCGCTAACCGTCAGCACCGTCCTCAAATGCCTTCCGACTGGTGTCCTTTTTGCAAAGGCAGCCCTAGTGTTCCCGAAAACTATAGTGTTTATGCCTACCCCAACGATTTTCCAGTTTTGTCTCCTGCCTACGATGCCGAACAGCAAGAAGTTGCCGAACATCTCTACCATATTGCCCCTGCGTATGGGCATTGTGAAGTTATTTTGTATTCGCCCGACCACAACGCAAAACTCTACGAACTATCCCTTGACCATCTAACCGAATTGGTGCAATTGTGGCAGCAACGGCACAATGCCTTAACCGCCGACAAACGAATAAAATATGTATTTGTGTTCGAAAATCGCGGCGAGGAGGTAGGCGTAACCATGCCACACCCACACGGACAAATTTACGGTTATTCATTTGTGCCACTCAAAATCAAAACCGAATTAGATAGCTCCGCCCAATATCATGCCGAGCATTCGTGTTGCTTGTTGTGTGACTTACAACGCACCGAAATGGAGCAAAAAGTTCGTCTCATCACCCAAAACAACTCTTTTGTTGCCTACATTCCCCACTTTACCGACTATCCTTTTGGTGTTTTTATTAGTAGCCGCCAACATTTGGGAACTTTTGCCGAATTTTCACCCCAACATTGCAAGGATTTAGCGGACATTTTACGCAACATCACCGGGGCTTTCGACCAATTATATGACCGCCCATTTCCTTACATGATGTGTATCCACCAAACCCCTGTCAATGCCCATGCCGACTATCCTAATGCCGACCAATACTATCATTTTCATATAGAGTTTTATCCTCCTCTGCGCGACCGTCACAAAATAAAATGGTATGCCTCGTCCGAAATGGGAGCATGGGCAGCCGCCAATGTCGTCGAAGTAGAAACCTCCGCCGACATGTTGCGACAAGCCTTAGCCCGTTTCCAAAACCGTTAGCACTCGAACAAGCACTTCCAGAAACCAACAAACAACCCCATTGACTCTAAAACAATAATACACAAAAATTATCTCAAAAGCCGCTATTTCATTGTTCCAAAAAAATTATTTATAAAACCATAAAAATCAGCATTTTATAAATAACTAAATTTCGCGATGAACCAATTTTTGAGACAAAAACATAAATAAACCCAAGGCAAGTTTATTTTTTTGTGGGCGTTTCCCCGTTGGGGTCGGGCTGCTACGGGCTTCGCTGCCGCTACGGTGCTTCGCAAGCTACGCACTGGCTAACGCCACCCTCCGCATCCCTAACGCGCTTCGCCTTTCAACCATTTTGACCTTTTTTTTGCTTCATTGGGCTAACGCCCAACTATCCTATATCATCGCAACCAAACATCAAATTTGCTTTATCAGTAAATAAAGCGTATTTTTGTGCGCCCAAATCAACACTACCCAATCCTCAAACAATACATAAACCCGATTAACACACCTACAATAATGAATTATTGGTTAGTAAAATCAGAACCCGACACCTTTAGTTGGAACGATTTAGTAACATTAGGGCGTGATATGTGGAACGGTGTTCGCAACTATCAAGCCCGCAACAATCTTATGGCAATGACATTGGACGATTTAGTACTATTCTACCACAGTGTCAAAAATCCCGGTGTTGTGGGTATTGCTAAGGTAGTGTCTACCCACTATCCCGACCCCACCTCGCCCGACGACCCTCGCTGGGTAGTAGTAGATTTAGCACCCGAACAAGCCTTAGAACAAAAAGTCAGTTTGGCAAGCATCAAACAACAACCCGAATTGGCAGGCATGTTATTATTGCGCCAAAGTCGCTTATCGGTCATGCCTGTCACAACCGCCGAGTTTCACACCATCGTTCAGATGGGCAAGTTAACCGTTAAATAGTGTTAAATCATAAACACTTGTGTTCTCTTTTTGTCTATATACAGTCTAAACTAACAATATTCTTTTATTTCTTTCGTTATTTTGTCAAAAATAGAGATGAACATGAAAAAAATGCTTTTTTTGCTCGTTGGTTTATCAATGGCAAGCAATTTGCTGTGGGCGCAAAAAAAAGCACCTGTAGCCCTTAGTCCCGCCGCCATAGCAACGATTCGTCCGTATGAAGACTCACTAAAAATGTTGTTTGCCGATTTGTCCGAAAAATCTATTCGCGACACACTGGGTAGGATATATCACCGCAAACCCGAAGACAATCTGGCTCGCTACGAAATTAGTCAACAAATTGCTCGCATGTTGATCAAAGCACTAAAAACCGAAAACTCTTTTTACTATCCATTTGATAGCATTAAAAACTACATTAGCATTGTAGAACCATCAGACCAAAGTTTCAAAATTTTTAGTTGGCCCATCATCAACATCACAGGAACTTTCGAAAACGCCAACGAAACGTATGAATACTATGGTGCCATGCAAATTAATGCTCCAGAACTCAAATTGGTAGGATTAAAAGATAAATCGGTAAGCATGGCATCGCCACAAATGCAAAGTTGCGCACCCGACAATTGGTATGGTTGTTTGTACTATGGTAGCACCATCAAAGAATTTGATGGCAAAAAATACTATTTCTTATTCGGCTGGGACGGCAATACTACCCGAAGCAACCGAAAAATTGCCGAAGTAGTCACCTTCGAAGGAGACAAACCTACCTTTGGAGCGCCTGTTTTCAATGTCTATGACGACGTTGCTAACGCCTTCAAAATACAACACCGTTTCTTTTTGGAATACCGAAAATCAGCAGCCGTTAATCTGCGCTACGAACCCGAGCAAGACCTAATTATTTATGACCACCTAAGCAACGACGACGAAAAAGAACAAGGATTCACACAAAAACATGCCGAAATGATGCCTGATGGCATGTATTATGGTTTCCGTTATGAAAACGGTGTGTGGAAAGAAGTTGGACAAGTATTGCGCGAATATATGCAATCGGCTCCTGTTGTTAAACCTGTATTGGGTGAAGGACGCAATGCAAGCAAAGCACAAAAAAGCGGCGTAAAAAAGACTAAAAAAGCCAAGAAAAAAAATAATTAACCCATCTTTAACAAAAAAATAGAGGTGATTCTATCTATTAATATGATAGAATCACCTTTTGGTGTTAAGAATTCATGCTGTAAATTTTATTCATTAAAATTCAAAACAATATTAACCATTATAGCATTTTTAATCCAACATCTCTCATAGTCCAAATAAACTACATGATTATCAAAGCTTTATAAAACTTAATAAAAATAAATCGTTTTAATTTCATTTTACAGCTAACCGCGAATCAGCTAACATACTGTTTTTTTTATGGGTGAGGAAAGTTGGTAATAATAATTATGATAGAATTTTATTCTCAAAATAGTTCTGCATTTTTCATACATCTATGTATTTGATATATATTGCAACAAAAAGCCGTGTCTTAAAGGTAAGACACGGCTTTTATCATCTTGTTAAGATGTTATTGCCTATTGTGAGCAAGAAGCAACTTTGGTGATGTTGGTTACAGTTTTAGCACAACCGGGAGCATCGGAAAACGAAACCGTAAATACCGAAGACAGGTTGTTGGCAGGAAATTTAACACCTGTAAAACTATAGAAAGTAAGTCCTGTCAAACTGCTAACAGCTACCGAAGGTTGTGGGCTATTGAGGATATTTGCACCACTTAAGTTCAAAGTGCCTGTGGCTGGTGGTGTTGAGAAATACACTTTTACTGTGGCAGTATAGTAGTCATCAGCAGGATTAGTCGGCGTGCCGTTGTTGTTACAACCTGATACATTGAGCAGATACACCGACCCCACAGAACATTGTGGTGTAGAGCAAGCTGGTACTATTGTAGAAATGGTAGTGGTTCTTGAACAACTTGTATTGTTTGTAAATTGTGCAGTAAAGGTGTTGGTTTGTCCTGTTTTGAATCTAACACCTGTAAAAGTATAGCTTGTTACACCTGTCAAAGCACCGACGGCTACTGTTGGAGCAGTGGCACTAAAAGTACCTAACAAGGTAAGGTTGCCCGAAGTAGGAGGATTGGTGAAAGAGACTACTACATTGGTCGTAAAATAGTCATCGGTATTGTTAGTAGTGGTGCCATTGTTGTTGCAACCGCTAAAGCTATTGACCGATACATTGGTAATACTACAAGTGGCAGTACCACTAGAACATGATTGAACAGCAGTAATATTGGTAACATTTTTGGTGCAAGTGGGCAAAGCACTAAACGAAACCGTAAATGTTGTAGCTAACCCATTGGCTGGGAAACGAACACCTGTGAAAGTATATGATGTTAAACCTGTCAAACTACTAACTGCTACAGAAGGTGCAGGACTGTTTAAAACATTTGCTCCACTCAAATTCAAAGTACCTGTTGTGGGCGGATTCGTAAAGTATATTTTTACGCTGGCGGTATAATAGTCATCGGCAGGGTTGGTTGGGGTGCCGTTGTTGTTACAAATACTCGGAGCCAAAACATATACCGAACCAATAGAGCAAGTTCCTGTTGTTGATGAACAAGACTGCACGATAGTATTGTTGGTAAAATTGGTAGTGCAACTTGTTAGGGCAGAGAAAGTAGCCGTGAAACTACTTGCTTGTCCGTTGGCACGAAAGCGAACACCTGTGAAAGTATAACTATTACCCGACAAAGAAGATACCGCAACAGACGGTAATGGACTGCTGATAATACCAGTGCCTCCCAAGTTCAAAGTACCTGTGGTAGGAGGATTAGAGAAAGTAATGGTCACATTGGCAGTATAATAATCGTCGGCGGCATTAGTAGTAGTAGCATTGTTGTTACATGTGCTAATGTTGCTTAGTTGTGCATTGGTAATGCTGCATTGTGGAGCAGAACAAGGCTGGACAGTGGTGTTGTTGTTGAGTTGGAAACCACAAGTACTAACAGCAGAAAATGCAGCTACAATTTGAGAGGCTTGTCCATTGGCAGCCAAACGTACACCAACAAAAGTGTGCGATGTGCTACTATTAAGCGAACCCACAGCAATAGATGGCAATGGACTGCTAACAATACCTACTCCACTTAGATTCAAAGTACCCGTAGTAGGTGGATTGGTATAGTTTACCACTACATTAACAGTATAGTAATCGTCGGTGGTGGTGGTAGTGGTGCCATTATTATTGCATGTACCAACATTGGTAAGGTTTATGCCCGAAATAGCACATACAGGGGCTGAACAAGACGGTACAGCATTAGTATTGGTGGCAGTATAGGAGCAATTGCTTAGTGCAGAAAAACTTGCAGTATATGTGCTGGTTTGTCCATTGGCACGGAAACGCACACCGCTAAAAGTATAACTATTGCCCGACAAAGAAGACACCGCAACAGACGGTAATGGGCTGCTAACAATGCCTGCTCCGCTCAAATTCAAAGTGCCTGTGGTGGGCGGATTGCTAAAAATCACCGATACGTTAGCAGTATAGTAGTCATCAGAAGTATTGTTAGCAAGTGTGCCATTGTTGTTACAAGCACTCACGTTGGCAATTTGTGTAGATGTAATAGCACATTGTGCATTCGAACAAGAAGGAATAGCATTGGGATTGACTATGGTATAAGAACAAGAAGGTAAAGATGTAAAACTTGCTATTACGGTACTTGATTGACCATTGGCAACAAAACGCACACCTGTGAAAGTGTAACTCGTACCTGTAAGGCTACTTACCAATACAGAAGGGCTGTTCAAAGCACTTCCTGAAAGAACTAAAGAACCCGTTGTAGGAGGGTTGCTATAGGTAACTGTAATAGTGGCAGTATAGTAGTCGTCGGCAGCATTGGTAGTAGTTAGGTTGTTGTTACAAGCACTCACATTGCTAATCGTTATACCTGATATGCTACATGCTGGAGCTGAACAAGAAGCGACACTTGTGGTAGTATTTACTCCCAAAGTACAAGTGGTTTGTGCAGAAAAAGTTGCTGTAAAGCTCACATTTTGTCCATTGGCAGGGAAGCGAACACCAGTAAAGGTATAGCTACCACCAGTCAATGAGCTTACCGATACAGTCGGAACAGTCGGATTGGCAGTACCTGTTAAGATAAGATTGCCCGATGTAGGGGGATTGGTATAAGTAACAGTCACATTGGCAGTAAAGTAATCATCAGCAGCATTGGTGCTAGTGCCATTGTTGTTACAAGTGCTAACATTACTCAAAGTGGCGGCTGTGATGCTACAATTAGCTGAACCTGTGGAACAAGAAGGAATTTGTCCTGTATTATTGACATTGATAGCACAAGTAGACAATGCAGAGAAACTTACTTTGAAAGGAATAATCTGTCCATTAGCTGGGAATTGAACATTTTGGAAAGTATAGGTAGTGCCTGTTAATGACGAAACAGGTACAGAACCTGATGCTCCATTAGTTAATTGAAGATTGCCCGTAGCTGGCGGATTGGCATAAGTCACTACCACATCAACGGTATAGAAATCGTCGGCGGTATTGGTAGGAGTACCATTGTTGTTACAAGGGTCGGCATTGGTCAACTGTACGTTGGTGATACTACAAGGTGGCACAGAACAAGACTGTACTATGGTATTGTTAGTTATCGTAGAAGAACAACTTGCTCCCGAAAAAGATACAACAAAAGAAGAAGCCTGACCGTTGGCAGGGAAGCGAACACCCGTGAAGGTATAGCTTGTGCCAGTCAAAGAACTAACAGCCACAGAAGGCTGCGGACTGTTCAGAATGCTATTGCCACTAAGGTTTAAAGTGCCTGTAGTGGGTGGGTTAGTAAAGTTTACTACCACATCGGCGGTATAATAATCATCACTTGCGTTGCCGTTCATTGTACCATTGTTATTACAACCAACTACATTAGCAAGACTAACATTACCTATGGTACACTGTGGTGCAGAGCAAGGTTGTACGGTTGTGGTATTATTCAATATCAAAGCACAAGTGGTATTGGCACTAAAACGAATGGTAATTTGAGAAGTCTGTCCATTGGCAGCAAATATAACATTATTGAATGTATAGTTATTTACACCTACTAAACTACTCACTGGCACAACATTGGGATTCAAAGCTCCTTCTATAACCAAATTGCCTGTTGTGGGAGGATTGCTAAAATAGACTTTAATGTTTTGAACATAATAGTCATCACCCGGAACATTGATAGTTCCATTGTTATTACAACTAACAGTGGAAAGCAAAAATTCGGCATTTGTTATAGCGCATTGTGCTTCAGAACAAGATTGTACAATAGTACTATTTTGTACAGTACGCGTACAGTTGGGCGAAGCCGTAAAAGCAACTTGGAAAGTACTCGGTAAACCATTGGCAGCAAAACGCACGCCGGGAAACGTATATGTACCTCCCGAAAGCGAACTAACAGGTACGGAAGGGTTGTTGAGCGTACCTGTAATGGCTAAATTGCCCGTAGCGGGTGGGTTTACGTATGTAACCACAACATCGCCCATATAATAATCGTCACCAGGAACGCCAATCGTACCATTATTATTACATGCCACACCATTGGTCAAAGACGCGCTTGTGATGGAACATTGAGGCGTAGAACAACTTGGCATACTTGTCGTATTGTTTACATTAACTGCACAAGTGCTTAAAGCGGAAAAGCTAACTGTAAAAGGCACAGTTTGTCCATTGGCAGGAAATTTCACATTGGTAAAAGTATACGATGTAGTACCAGTCAAAGCACTTACCGCTACAGATGGTTGTGGACTGTTTAGGATGCCAGCACCACTTAGGTTCAATGTACCAGTAGTTGGGATGTTTTGATAATCAACTTTTACGTCAATTAAATAATAGTCATCTGTTCCATTCTCCCACGTACCATTATAGTTACAAGCTTGCGTGTTAAGCAAGTTGACGTTGGTAATAGCACATTGAGGCGTAGAACATGACTGAACAATGGTGTTGTTGTTCACTGGTTTTTGGCAAGCAGTATTGGCAGAAAATTGTGCCGTAAAACTCGATGCTTGTCCATTGGCAGGAAATTTAACGTTCTGGAACGTATAGCTGGTACCTGTCAAAGAAGATACAGGCACTGAAGGCAAAGGACTGTTGAGTGACAAACTCGCACCGGTTAAACCCAATGTGCCTGTTGTGGGTGGGTTAGTAAAATTAACCGTTACGTTGAGGGTGTAATAATCATCGCTCGCATTACCTCCCATCGTACCATTGCTATTGCAGCCCACCAAGTTGGATAGACTAACCGAAGAAATGCTACAAACAGGAGCAGAGCAAGAGGCAATATTATTGAAGGTGATATTCGCACCACAAGTAATTGCCGTGAAGCCAATAGTCATTTGTTGTTGTGTTGCACCATTGGCAGGAAATTTAACGTTGGTAAACGTATAAGTGGTGCCTGTCAATTGACTTACAGGCACGGTCGGGAGCGGATTGTTGAGTGACAAGGAAGTTCCAGTCAAAGACAAGTTGCCCGACGTGGGTGGTTCTGTAAAACTGACTACCACATTGGCAGTATAAAAATCATCAGTTTCTACAGTTGTACCGTTGTTGTTACACGCCGAGATATTGGTGCGGCTGGCACCTGTGATTTGGCAAGCATTGGGTTCTGTTTTGCTTGTTGATGAGGAAGATAGGGCGCGCAAATAATGCTTCAAATAATTCGCCCCAAAATTGTTGGCACCAACTGTTGTAATACTCAACATAATGAGCAGGCAGGCAACAGCCATGGTGTAAAGTAATTTATTAGATGTCATTGTGAAAAAATTTTCAAAAAAAGAGATAGTTGTACGAAAAACTATAGCAATTGTTTTACAAAAATTGTGCTACATTGTTTTTTTTGACTACTCAAATTCTGCTGAATCTGCTAAAAAGCAAAAAAAATAATCATAAACCCCTGAATATCAAGGATTTATGATTAAAAACTAATTCAATGTGATATGTTATTTTTTTTAAAAAACCTTCTATTATTTACCTCGTATTGTATAGTTTTGTTTTATGGAACAGCCTATTTAGATTGAAATATAGGTTGTAAACTATGCGCTAAATACCGACTGTATAGGTTAGCTCCTGTTTGATTGAAGTGTATTCGGTCAGAAAAATACTGTCTTTTTTGAAATTGTTGCAGGCTATCGTGGCGCAAATAAGGTAGTTGATACTGGCGCACAATGCTATAAATGGTGTCCAAAACTTGTTCATTTTGAGCAATATGCTGTCGAAAATAGTCCTCAAAAGTGGGGTGATAAACTAAAATCAATTGGGTGTTATTTTGGCGACATTGGTTAGCTATTTGGCGAAGATATTGTGCCGATTCGTCAATATTGTTAAGGTCAATAGGAATTTCGGGAGGAAAATTATCACTCATAGTATCGTTGTCGATACCTCTGTAGCCTTTATATTCCCAGCTATTTTCCAAGTCATTTTGTCCTGCCCAACCTTTTACCACCTCCGTTCGGGTGCGGTCGTTATAGGTGGTCAGGGCTAAGAAAGGTGCATATGGAAAAAAGGCAATTAAAGGATTGTTGTGTTGTGCGAGGGCGCGGCGGAGTGTTTTGTTTTGCAAAAAAGGATAGTATTGTAGCGGATTCAGGAAGCGTGTATGGTTGGCAAAACAAGTTGATTCCATGTTGAGGAGCAGGTATTTCGGCGGGCGATGGTTTTCTAAATACGCTTCCCAAATGGTTGCAAATTCCAACAAATTAGCACCATCAATGCCCGCATTATACGCGTTGGTGTGCAAAATGCTGTCAAAAATGCGCGGGTTAAGGTGGTCGTGGGTGCGCGACGAACCGATGAACAAACAGTCATAATAAGTAGTATCGGACAAAACCGCCTGCCAACGATGGTAGCTGTGTTGGTGGTAGCGCCGAAGTCCTGTATCCGCTATGTAATAGAAAAAAGAGAGCAACAAAATAGCAGCAATGATGGTGATGATGGTGGGTTTCATGGAACAATTTAACACAACAACTTAGAACAAAGATTTGATGATGAACTTGAAAAATGAGGTATTTTCTGCCAAAGAAAAATCGATGCGCGACAAACGTTTTTCGGATACTATTTTTGCATCTTCTAATAAAAAATGTGCATGCGACCACTTGCTATTGTAGAAATTATGTTCCTTACTTCTCCCTACTTCCATCTGATAGTTATGCTCTGCTCCACGTAAAACCGAAAGTCTATTAGGAGGTACATCTATAGAATTTTTCAGTCGTTCGCACTCGTTTTTCAAAGTTTCATTTTCTTTTTTATAAAAAACCCAAAGCAAGATAATTACTACACCTAAAAAAGTGCTAACTATATACATAGGTATCAAATTGTTATTTGCCCACAGGCTAACAATAAACATACCCATAACTGTGCTAACCAAAATACCTGCTAATACTTCTGCGAACATAATCCTTAACTGTCGTTTAATGGCAGATTCGTATTGTTCAGCCTCAGTAATAGAGTCAATAAAACGTCTATAGTGTTGCTCTACATTAAATAGCGCATCATCAATCTGAGTACTTTCTTCTATCATAATATTTTTGTTAAAGGTTATCAGAAATGTTAGCTAATTGTTTGATAAAGTATTTGTGTAGGATTCGGCGATTGTCTGTGCCGCCGATATTCGTTTTAATGATTTCTCCGTTCCATTCTAAGTCGGTTTCGTATGAACAGATAGGCATTGTTACGCAATGCAAGTGTTGACTACCTACTGTATTGAGCGTATTTTTAAGAATTTTTGCAAAATCGCTATTGCTTTCGAGATGATAGTATGCTTGAGCTTTATCTAATTCGTGAAAAAAAAAATCGGCTTTGTTAACGGCTATTGCTAACCATTTGGGCGAACCTGTGGCTACGGCTTCGGCTATTTTATGGCAAGTTATTTTAAAATCTTCCAACTCCTCACGCAAATTGTATTGGCGCAATGCTTCTATTGTAGTAATCTGTTCTTCGTGTATTTTTCGAAGTTTGATGGATTTATCGCGCACATTAGTATAACCAAAATCTGTAACATATATCACACCTTCTAAACCCTTATTTTCGTTAAAAGCATTTGATAAACCTTTTAATCTTTGTAAACTGTTTTGCCCTGGTATCACTCGAACCAATTTTGTCCATTCACCTAATTGTATTGCACTTGTCTCGACACTTAGTGACGTTTCGGGTAGTTCCCAAGCCAATTCGTTAACAGCACCATATAGATTTGCCACCAAAACAGATTTGCCTACTGCCGGTCGTCCAGCTACTACCACATTGGTAGAACCTTTATCGATAGCTGCCAAAGCTCTTTTATACCAATAATGTATAGAGCTACGATTTTGATAGATGGTAATAGGTGTTTTAATAGCCGAAGGAACAATATCGCTCCATTTTTCGATGTCCATCACAGCAATTTTGTTTATTTGGATAAAAAAGATGCCGCAAAGATAAGTTATTTTGGGCGAAAAAATTTTTTTTGGGTAAAAAAAGTGTGTGAATTTGCTGCATCTCCTATTTTTGTCCAAAAACACCCCCTCAAACCCCATTATTTCCCACAAAATACTATTTTTGTTAGTAAAAAACCTTATCTTTGCCCCAAATTCATAGTCGATGGCTTTCGAACTGATTTCGGATTATCAACCTACAGGCGATCAACCTACTGCCATTACGCAATTGGTGCAGGCTGTATTAGCAGGCGAAAAAAATCAATTGTTGCTGGGCGTTACAGGTTCGGGTAAAACTTTTACGATGGCAAATGTCATTGCCAAAGTGCAGCGCCCAACACTGATTTTGAGCCACAACAAAACCTTAGTGGCGCAGTTGTATGGTGAGTTCAAGCAATTTTTCCCCAATAATTTGGTAGAATACTTTGTGTCCTACTACGATTATTACCAACCAGAATCCTACATTGTTGCCACAGATACCTATATCGAAAAAGATTTGCAAATAAATGCAGAGGTCGAAAAATTGCGTTTAGCCACCACTTCAGCTTTGATGTCGGGACGGCGCGATGTGATTGTGGTGGCATCAGTGTCGTGTATATATGGCATGGGCAATCCCGAAACCTACAAAGAGAGTGTCATTCGCTTGGCGAAAGGGCAAACTTTGTCGCGCAACCAATTTTTGTTTAGTTTGGTCAATGCCTTGTATGCCCGCACCGAAACCGAATTTGAGCGCGGCACTTTTCGCGTCAAAGGAGACACAGTTGACATCAATCTGCCGTATGAAGATTATGCGTTGCGACTCACTTTTTGGGGCGATGAATTGGAGGAAATAGAAAAAATAGAGCCTTCATCGGGTAAATATATCACTACTTTGAGCGATGTGCCTATTTTTCCTGCCAATCTATACATGACTCCCAAAGAAGAACTGATTACGATTATCCACGAAATTCAGGACGAAATGATGGCACAAGCTCGCTATTTCACGTCAATTGGCAAAGACGTGGAAGCTAAACGCATCGAAGAACGTGTCACTTTTGATTTGGAGATGATTCGCGAGTTGGGTTATTGTTCGGGTATTGAAAACTATTCACGTTTTTTTGACCGCCGCGAACCGGGTACGCGTCCTTTCTGTTTGTTGGATTATTTTGATACCGATTACTTGATGTTTATCGACGAAAGCCATGCGACTATCCCACAAATATCGGGTATGCACGGTGGCGACAGATCGCGCAAACTCAATTTGGTGGAACACGGTTTTCGCCTGCCTTCTGCCATTGACAACCGTCCTTTGAATTTTCAAGAGTTTGAACACCTCCTCAACCAAGTAATTTATGTGTCTGCTACGCCTGCCGATTACGAAATGCGACAAACCGAAGGCGTGGTAGTAGAACAGTTGGTGCGTCCGACAGGTTTATTAGACCCGCCCATCATGGTGCGTCCGTCCCTGAACCAAATTGACGATTTGGTGGGTGAAATCAACGAGCGCATCGCACAACAAGAACGCATTTTGGTGACCACCCTCACCAAACGCATGGCAGAAGAACTCACCAAATACTTTGCGCGCATTGGCATCAACTGTCGCTATATTCACTCCGACGTTGATACCTTAGACCGTGTAGAAATCATTAGAGCCTTGCGCTTGGGCGAATTTGATGTGTTAATTGGCGTAAATTTGTTGCGCGAAGGTTTGGATCTGCCCGAAGTATCGCTCGTAGCAATTTTAGATGCCGACAAAGAAGGCTTTTTGCGAAATGTGCGCTCTTTGACCCAAACAGCAGGGCGCGCCGCCCGAAATGCCAACGGTTTGGTGATTATGTATGCCGACAAAATTACCGATTCGATGCGAAAAACCATCGACGAAACCGACCGCCGCCGTAGCCGACAAATAGCCTATAATACCAACCACAACATTACACCGACCACTGTTTTTAAGTCGAAAGAACAAATTTTGGAACAAACATCGGTACTAAACATCAAGGAAAATGCCAAAGTGTATGCCGAACCAGAAGACCGTCTGCCAAGTCTTGCCGCCGACCCCGTTGTGCAGTACATGAGCAAAGCGCAATTGGAAAAAGCCATCGAAGCTGCCAAAAAAGATATGCAAAAAGCCGCTAAAGCCTTAGACTTTATCGAAGCTGCCCGCCTGCGCGACGAAATGTATGCCCTTCAACAAGTTTTCAAAGATAAATTTGGCGATAAATAAGCCTATCGACTTGCCTAATTCTTAAAAAAACTTAAGATTTATACCTTAACCTTGTTCTCAAAGGCAACAATTCAGATTTTTGCAGTAACTTTGCCCCACCAAAAAGCATTTTGTATGAAAAAAATCTTTCTTTTAAAGCTATGCAGCCTCATCGGTATCTTTATTACCTCCTCATTAATGGCACAACAAACATTGGCTCCTGTCAAATGGCAAACCAAGTTGGAAACACTTGGCGAGCAAGAGTATGTAGTAAAATTTAGCGCCCATTTAGACAAAGGCTATTATATCTATTCGGTTGAAATGCCCGAAGGTGGTCCATTGCCCACAGCATTTGATTTTAGCAAAGCCAAACAACTGACCGTACTCGGAAAAACCGAAGAAGTTAGCGAACACATCAAAGAAGGGTACGACCAAATGTTTGAAATGGACGTTCGCAAATTTGCCGAAGAGGTAACTTTTGTGACCAAAGTAAAACTTAACAGCACCAAAGGTACTTGCCAGATTCCTGTCGATTATATGGTATGTAACGAAAAAAGTTGTATCAAATTGGACGACAATTTAGAAGTATTATTAACACCCACGCCAGCTATTAAAACAATGGATTAGTTGTCTAAAAAAAACTGATATATCTAAACAAGACTTGCTCACTTTGCTGTATCTGCAAAATTAGTAAGTCTTGTTTTTTGATTCTATCACCAATTCATGGTATTTTTTTAGCCATTTAGCCGTTTTATAACACCATTTCAAGCGGCAAATGACATAAAAAGATAATATTCCTTAAAAAATCTTAAAAAACGCTTTGTGCAAACCTTAACTATCATAGCGTTGGCGTTTTTTTTGTAATTTTGCACCCAATAAAATCTTGTATCATGAAAAAACTTACTTTATTATTGTGCTGGACTTTGGTTGTTTTTGGGACAACAACTTTGCTCGCCCAACAAATGGTGCAACCTGTAAAATGGAAAACCAATGTACAATCGTTAGACAAGGGTGAATTTTTGGTAAAATTTACAGCCCATATAGATAAAGGTTTCTATATCTATTCCCAAACAGTAGGCGATGGCGGTCCCCTGCCCACCGAGTTTGATTTTAGTCAAGCTAAAGATATAACAGTTATCGGAAAAACCTCAGAAAAAAGCAGTCATGTCAAAGAGGGTATGGATCCTATGTTTGAGATGAATGTCAAAAAATTTGCGGAAGAGGTTACATTCGAAACCAAAGTAAAACTCAATAAAACAACCACTAAATGCAAAGTACCGGTCAACTATATGTCTTGTAACGATGAAAAATGTGTAAAGTTGGACGACGAGTTGACATTTGAATTGATGTATGAGAAAAAAACTGAAGCGCCTAATAAAGCCACACCTACTATTACATCAACCGCTAATAATAATGTTGTATCTCCAAGTGGAAATGGCAATAATGCCGAACAAATACGTAGGGGACCAGCTCCATTAAATCCAAGCAATAATACTACCGAAACTGCCAAACATTTGCCCGGCAGTAGCATTGTTGCACCCCGATCAGACGCTACAACAACTAACACATCGAACTCGTTGGAACAAGGCAAAAATATCAAAGCACCTACCTCACCAACAACCGATGTAGCGCCAATTGCCGAAAGTGGTGGCATTCAAAGCCCTCCAACATGGGAAAAAACCATCGAGAATTTGGGTGATAATACCTATTTGGTCAAATTTACTGCCACTTTACCTGCGGGACACTATATCTATTCAAACAAAATAGCTGCGGGCGGTCCGTTGCCGACAAGCTTCACCTTTGACCAAGGTAGCACGCCTCTGGGTGAAATGGAAGAAATTAGCAAACACCGCAAAGCCGCTTTCGACTCTTTGTTCAACATGGAAGTGGTGAAATATAGCGATATGGTGACTTTCCAACAAAAAATCAAATTGGAGTCGCCCAGCGATAAATTGAGCGGCACGATGAGCTATATGATATGCGATGCTGTACGTTGTACGCCTTTCGAAGACACTTTTGACGTACCTACAGCCACCGCCAACACCACTATAGTAGCCGCCAAAAGCATTAAAACAGTAGCAGACGATGCCTTTGGGTTGTGGATATTTTTGTTAGGTTTTATGAGTGGTTTAGCGGCTTTTATCATGCCTTGTATTTTTCCAATGGTGCCTTTAACGGTGAGTATGTTCACCAAACGAGCTCAAAACCGTTCTAACGGCGTGCGCGATGCCTTGATTTATGCCCTTTCTATCATCGTGATTTATGTGACATTAGGCATGTTGGTCTCTGCTATTTTTGGAGCTGCGGCACTCAACGAATTTTCTACTAATCCTTGGGTGAATATCGCTTTTTTCGTATTATTTTTGTTCTTTGCCTTTTCGTTTTTCGGTTATTACGAAATAACGCTCCCCAGTTGGATGACCACAAGCGCTGATGCTGCGGTGGATAAAACAAGTGGTTTGACGAGCATTTTTCTCATGGCATTCACCTTGTCTTTGACTTCTTTTTCCTGCACAGGACCTTTGATTGGCTCTTTGTTGGTGAAAGCTGCCGAAGGTGCTTGGTGGCACCCTGCTTTGGGTATGGCAGGTTTCGCAACTGCTTTGGCATTGCCTTTTGGCTTATTTGCCTTGTTTCCAAGTTGGCTAAGTAACTTGCCCAAGTCAGGTGGTTGGCTCAACAGCGTGAAAGTAGTGTTAGGTTTTTTAGAAATTATTTTAGCCATCAAATTCCTTTCCAATGCCGATTTGGTTAAACAATGGGGCTTGCTCAAACGCGAAACCTTCTTGATACTTTGGATAGCCTTGTTCTTCCTTACAGCCATCTACATCTTAGGTTTCATCCGCTTTCCGCACGATAGTCCTGTTAAAAACCGTTGGTCATGGCAGCGTTTGACGTTTGCAGCGGTGTTTCTTTTGATAGGCATTTCTTTGGTACCCGGATTGATGGGCAAACCTTTGCCTGTGGGTCTAATGGCAGGTTTTCCACCGCCCCTTACCTATAGTTATGGTCACCAAACCAATTCGCATGGCAACAAAACCAAATCACATTGTCCGCATGGCTTGGATTGTTACCATGATTATGCCGAAGGTTTGGCAGCCGCAAAAGCCGCTAAGAAACCAATTTTTATCGACTTCACAGGTTGGGCGTGCGTTAACTGCCGCAAAATGGAGGAAAATGTGTGGAATCAGCCCGGTGTTTTGGAAAAATTACAAAACGATTTCGTCTTAATTTCGTTGTATGTAGACGAAAAAGTGGATTTGCCAACCGAAAAACAAACAGAATATACCGACTTTAGAGGTCGCACCAAACAGTTTAAGACCGTAGGAGACCATTGGGCATATATGCAAACTTCTTGCTATCAAACCAATTCACAACCCTACTATCCTTTGCTCGACCCCAACGAAAATGTATTGGTTAATCCACCCATGGGGAACTTGGTATCTGTACAAAATTTTGCTACCTATTTGCAAAAAGGTATAGATAATTTTAAAGCAGGCAAAAGCGAAGGTCGCCCAAGTTGTGACTATAACACTTTGTTTACAGCTAAACAATTGTAGTTCATACAGCGTATATTAAAAACTAATCCACCAAATTTCACCGTCACAAAGGACGAGAAATTTGGTGGATTTTCCTTTTGAAAGGAAATTTAGGAGTATTCCAAATGATGTTTTTTTGTCTGTATTATTGACGAAATCAGCTTTGCATCATGGCTTGAATAATAGCTACAAAATCTTCCACTTTGAGCGATGCACCACCAATTAAACCACCATCAATATCTTTTTGAGCAAAAAGGGTTGCAGCGTTTTGTGCATTACAACTACCGCCATATAAAATAGATACTTCGGTAGCCAACTCGCCATAACGCGCTTGCAACAGTTGACGAATGTGGGCATGAATAGTTTGAGCTTGGTCAGGAGTAGCCGTTTTGCCCGTGCCTATTGCCCAAATCGGTTCGTATGCAATAGCCACATTTTGAATTTGTTCGTCGTTGAGGTGAAATAAACTAGCATGGAGTTGTTTTGTAATCCAGTCCAATTGTTGGTCAGCTTCGCGAATTGTTAAACTTTCACCACAACAAAAAATAATAGGCAAACCATTATCAGCGGCATGGCTAACTTTGTTTTTCAACATTTCGTCGGTTTCGCCAAAGTATTCTCGCCGTTCAGAATGTCCCAAAATAACACAATCGGCACCCGCACTTTGCAGCATTGCCGCAGAAATTTCGCCCGTAAAAGCACCCGAATTTTGCCAATGGCAGTTTTGTGCGCCCACATACCAATTGGCAACACCCGACTGACGGATGCGGTTACGGACAGTAGTGAGGTAGAGGCTCGGCACACACAGCACCACCGCCTCATCGCTACTCAAAGAATTGGCACTTAAATGAACTCCTATTTGCTCGGCTAAATCGATAGCCTCGCCCAAGGTCTTGTTCATTTTCCAATTACCTGCTACAATTTTTTTTCGCATGACTTAATTTTTTGTGCAAAGATACTGCAAAAAAACAAAATTGACAAATACATTGCATAAGTTAGGGCAATAAAAATGAGGCATTAGCGAAAAGATATTCCTAACAAAACCCATCAAGGATTAAAACTTTAGCCACGAAAAAAACAATTTACCTTTCAAGTGTGATGTTTTCGATGTATCTTGTCATACCTTGCCTCCAAAACCAGCAACTGCTCCATACTATATATTAGCATGAAGCAGTTATTGTTGGTGATGTTCTAAGGGAAGTATTACACATTGGCTTTGCTCGGTGTGGCAAAACCTTTGTGGTAGGATATCCTATAAGTATTTTTGCAATTTTTTACTTAAGGTAGTACGTCTCAATTGTTTAATTGCTCGTTCTTTAATCTGGCGAACGCGTTCGGGAGTAAGGTCAAATTTTTGAGCGATATTCTCCAATGACAAAGCTGGTTCGCCATTCAATCCATAAAAACAAGCAACGATTTGTGATTCGCGCTGTGGCAATGACAACAATACCATATTGATTTCGTTGCGCAACGATTCGCGATTAACTTCCATGTCGGGTGATTGGTCTTGGTCGGCAAGCATCTCCCAACGAGCGCTACTCGATTCATCGCTTTCGTCCATAGGAGCATGCAAAGAAAGTGGCTTATAGTCTGTTTCTATTAAGTCTGCTACTTCTTTTCGTGGCAAACCTGTAAGTGCTACTATATCATCAACATCAGGCATATTTTCATGTACCTGTAGATATTCGTTAATAGCTTTCTGGATTCGTTGATAAGCCTCCACTTTGTTTTGTGGCAATCGGATAGAACGCGAGTGTTCTGCCAATGCCAACAAGATAGATTGACGAATCCACCAAACAGCATAAGATATAAATTTGAAGCCACGTGTCTCATCAAATCGGCGTGCGGCTTTGATTAAGCCCAAGTTGCCTTCATTAATGAGGTCATTGAGAGGTATGCCTTGATATTGGTAGTTCTTAGCCACCGAAACAACAAAGCGTAGGTTAGCTTTGGCTAATTTCTCTACGGCTTTTTCGTCTCCTTGCTTAATCAAGCGTGCCAATTGCACTTCTTGTTCAGGTGTAAGAATATCTAAGCGGCTGATTTCTTGGAGGTATTTCTCCAATGCCACTCCATCACGCGATGTGATAGAAGGGGTGATTTTTAGTTGTTTCATCATGGCAGATAAAATTTTGGGGTAGTATTTGTTTAGGTTTAGACTAAGGTTGATAGCACTTCGATTAATGATATAACAACAAAAGGAGGTAAAAAGTTCCCAAATCGCAAAAAAAATGTAATAATAGGTCTGCCATTTAGTTGGATGCAGAAAAAAAATAGTGATATAGATAACAATTACACTAAAAAGATATTAAGCGCTATAAATAAATTTTTAAGCTATTACTAATACTATTGCGCCGCAAACGTTTGATAGCTTGTTCTTTGATTTGGCGAACACGTTCAACGGACAAAGACATTTGTTCTGCTATGATTTCTATGGGAATAGCGGGCTTGCCATTAAGACCATAAAAATAGCCCAGAATATCTGCTTCACGTTTAGTCAAGGTTTGAATGGCTTGTTGGATTTGGTTGCGGAGCGATTCGCGGTGTAGGTCATAGTCGGGCAACATATTTTCGTCTACTAATGTATTGGCGTGACTTTCGCTTGTGTCGTCGCCTCCATTAATAGGGGCATCTAAGGAAAGTGGGCGATAGTCCACAATGGCTTCACTGATGTTTTGCTCGTTCAAGCCTGTAATAGTGGCTAATTCTTCAATACTTGGCTGTATTTGGTGTTTCTGCAAATAGTCGGCTAAGGCTTTTTGGACTTGTGCATACTCGTTAGCTCGGTTAATGGGTAAGCGAATAGAGCGCCCTTGTTCGCTCATAGCCTGCAAAATTGATTGGCGAATCCACCAAACAGCATAAGATATAAATTTGAAACCGCGTGTAGCATCAAATCGGCGGGCAGCTTTCATCAAGCCCAAATTGCCTTCGTTAATAAGATCATTCAACGACATGCCTTGGTTTTGATAACTTTTGGCAACTGATACAACAAAACGCAAGTTGGCTTTAATGATTTGTTCAAGGGCTTTTTCGTCTCCCTTTTTGATACGCTCAAACAAAACAGCCTCTTGCTCAACTGATAGCAGCTTGATACGGCTAATTTCGTTAAAATATCTATCTAATACATGGCTTTCGCGTGAAGTAATTAAGGTGCTTATTTTGAATTCTTTCATAAGTTTGGGTAAAGATTTTTGTCATGCCAATTAATAATGGTTGTTTAAACAAAGAAAATATTGATTATTTGACTATAGTTTGATTTAACTAATAAAGAGTAATAATATAAAAAACGTGGTTAATGTATAAAATAAGGTTTTTCGCTTTCTTGAATTTTGTAGCGCATTAATAGCTGCATAGTATTGGCTTTTTGTTTAGCAACTGTAGCATTTTCGCCCACAAATAGTTCGTCAACAGTGCTTTGCCACAAGTTAAGCCATGTTTCGAAATGTTCGTCTGCTAACTTAATTTTTCGATTAAGCAAGATATGTGGCTCCATCACATTGTTTTTATAGGTATTTTCGCCCAACAATACCGTTTCCCAAAAGGCATATATTTTGGGCAGATGCTTTTCCCATTCTATTTGGGCAATATCAATAAAGATATAGCCAATTGTGGGGTTTTGACGCACCTTTTGATAAAAAGTATCTACCAATAAGCAGATATCTTGCTTGTTTTGAAGGTCTTTTTTAGCGGTCATACTTCGAATATAATCTGTTTTTCTTTAGACGTAAAAAATCGATTTGGTGTTGCATCGAGAAGCATTTTTTTTTCAAAAAAATAAAACTATACAAAAAACGCACTAAAGTCCGTAATATTGCGCAATGTTTGGCACAATAATAAATTCTAACAAATGACACAAAAAGTGTATGACTACATTATTATTGGTTCGGGTTTTGGTGGGAGTGTGTCTGCCTTACGCCTTGCCGAAAAAGGATATAGCGTATTGGTTATCGAAAAAGGCAAACGCTATGCAGCTCAAGACTTCCCCACCACCAATTGGAAACTGAACAAATATCTTTGGCTACCGTCTTTGCGGTGGTTCGGCATACAAAAGTTGAGTTTTTTCAAACAAGTTTTTGTCATTAGCGGTGTGGGAGTAGGTGGTGGCAGTTTAGTATATGCCAATACACATATGCGACCCGACGAAAAGTTTTATAAAAACGCTGTTTGGGCAGCTTTCAAAGATTGGAAAAAGGTGCTTGAGCCTTTTTATGATTTGGCAGAACGAATGCTGGGCAGTGTAAAAGCACACAATAATAGTGCCGAAGACCACATTTTGCGGGAGGTTGCCGCCGACATGGGCAAGGATAACTCTTTCAAAAGCGTCAAGGTTGGCGTATATTATGGCGATACACAGCGCCCGACCGACCCATATTTTGGTGGTTTGGGACCCGACCGAACAGGTTGTACGAGTTGTGCGGCTTGCATGGTGGGCTGTAGGCATAATGCAAAAAATACCTTAGACAAAAACTATCTTTATTTAGCCGAGAAAGTTTTTGGAGCCAAAGTTTTGCCCGAAACCCAAGCTATCACGATTCGCCATATAGACGGCATGTATGAAATCAGCACCGAATCGAGTACAAATTGGTGGCAAAAAAAACGAACCACCTATCGTTCCAAAGGTTTGGTGGTGAGTGGTGGTGTTTTGGGAACGCTGGACTTGTTGCTGCGCCAAAAATACCACTACAAAACCCTACCCAATCTGTCGGAACAATTGGGTGCTAATTTGCGGACCAACTCCGAATCCATTTGTGGCGTAACGAATGCCAACCAAAAACTAAATCATGGTGTGGCTATCAGTTCCATTTTTTGTCCCGATGACACCACACACATAGAGGTGGTAAAATTTCCGAATGGTTCGGGAGCTATGGGCAAATTGGGAACATTGGCAGTAGGCGATGGCTCGGCAATGGTGCGTACCGCCAAATTGATAGGCAATATCCTATTGAATCCTATTCGTTTTCTCAAAGCAACGCTCAATGTAGAGTTTGGCTCCAATTCGGTCATTATTTTGGTGATGCAAACCCTCGACAACGCCATGAAAATGGTCTGGAAACCAACGGCTTGGGGTGGCAAAATGGCAATGGACAATTCCCACAACAATAATGCACCTATTCCTGTATATATTCCGTTGGGGCAAGAAGTCATGCAACGTTATGCCCAAAAAGTGAATGGTACTCCCTTAAATGCTATTACCGAAATCATGTTCAAGATGTCTACAACAGCACACATCTTGGGAGGTTGCCCAATGGGAGCAACAGCCCAAGAAGGGGTGGTCAACGAATACTTTGAGGTACATAATTATCCCAATATGTATATCCTTGATGGTTCTATTATTCCTGCCAATTTGGGAGTGAACCCAAGTCTTACTATCACTGCCCTTAGCGAATATGCCATGTCGCACATTCTTAGTCAAAGCACACAACCCAACCTAGACCAACTTATAGCTGCCAACCAACATTAATGTCTCAACCTTTTGTGTAGTTATTCTTTAAAAAACTTTCTACTATGAAGCATTATACCCTATTGTTCTTTTGTCTAACAATTACCTTTTGTTCGCTTCAAGCCCAACATGTTTGGGAATATGAGGCTATCCCTACAAATGCCAAGACCTTAGTTTTTTTTGATGATTTTGTAGACAACCACTTCAATTGGAATTTACAATCGAGCATTAGCGCAGTACAAAAAATAGAAAACAGCAATTTCTATTTGAGCAGTCTTAGTCCTGCACATGGCGAATCAAGTGTACGGAATGTTTATATTTTACAACAAAAAAATTATGAAATCGAAACCCGAATCAAATTACTCAAAGGCGATACTAAACAAAATAACGGTTTGATTTGGGGGTCTTCGCTCAACTATGAAAAATTCACCTTTGGCATTAGTCGCAATGGTTATAGCATCAACCAAAATGCAACTTCCATCTGCGAAAGAGTGCCTAATATGCCCTCCGAGCTAATCATTCCTACTGAATACAATACCCTAACCGTGCGAAAAGTTGGCACTAATTTTTATTTCTTTTTGAACGAAAATCTGGTGCATAGCATGTCCTTCAAATACTTTTTGGTCAATAGCATTGGTTTTATGACCGATGTAGAATCTGCCATCGCAGTAGATTATTTGCGCATTACCTATCTGCCCGACAATCCTGAACAAAGCCTTCAACCTTTGGCAGTTATTGGGCAACCCACAGTAGCGGCTGCTCCCATTGTGGCAGTTGCTCCTCCCTCGCCTATTCCTCCTCCTACCACCGTCTCCAATGCCCAACCTAACAAAGCCACCACTGCCTCGCCACCCGAACTGCCCCCTTTGGTAAACAAAGCCAAACAGAAAAGTGTTACCTATGCTCCCGTACAACAGAGTTTTAACAAAAACCAACCTATTGTCCGAGCTGCTGATACTATTGTAGTAGCAAGTCAATTTGCATTGGAATTGGGCAATCGCAAAATCCCTGTCAAGTTTGCGGATAGGCGTGTAACGATGGATAGATACATTGAATTAGACCACCGAAATGTAACAGTAAGTGTCTGGGACGAGGAGTATGACGACGGCGATACAATTTCTATTTTCTTTAATGGCAAATGGATTTTGAGCAATTATCGTCTACAAAAAAACCCACTTTCGTTCAAGCTATACATAGATCCCGAAGCCGACAATTATTTCTTGATGTATGCCCACAATGAGGGACAAAGACCACCCAATACAGCGGCTGTAATTATTAATGATGGCATTGTGGCGCGTCGCATTATTTTGACCTCTGACTTGCGAAATAGCGAAGCCATTAAGTTGACCCTATCAGACAATACAAAGCCTTAACTTATACAAACCAACGAACCATATACAGACAAGGACAAAGACAATAAAAACAACCCAAATTAATAATCCAATGCCGTAGCACTTGACAACAACATACACAAAAACGATAAAACAAAAAAAAGACACTATTGTTCAAAAAAACAACATTTTTGTCTGTGACACCAAAGGTTGTTGTTTCATGCCATTTGATAATATCACCAAAAACACTACAATAATTGTATGCTATAAGCAACACTTCTTGTCTTTTTAAGATAAGAAATGTTGCTTTTTTTGTATAAGTTTGCTTTTTTTGTGGCTTATTTAGCCTTTCGACCGTCTAATATATCACAAATGAAAGAAATGGAATAAAATTTGTGCCAACAATTAAAAATCACCAAGTTTTATTACCAACAACCCGCTCCAAATACCTATTGTTTATGCCATTCACAAATATATATTTATTCGTTAGCAATACATTAAGGACAATTCCTTACCTATTTTTTTTAAACATAGTCTTTGTTGTGTGTTTATTTTCCACCACAAAAAACTATGCCGACAATGGGCGCTTGGAATCGACCGACCCTAACTTGGATTTACCTACTTTTTTGAGTGGGGTGAAATATGCTTTTTTGGTATTAGCTCCCAACGAACAAGCCGAAATCGACCAAAATCATCATAGTGTTTTGCTGAACAATTTTGCAAACTATCTGCGTAGTATTGGGTTTGCAGGTGTAGGCATCAGCACCGCCGAAAAATTGCAACTGTTGGAGCAAAGCGAATCTTATTGTGATATTGCATACGTCAAAATAGATATGCAGGTTTCCAATAAGTTTTTTACACACCATTCCATCGACATTACAACATGTGTGGGTAGTGAATTTCGCTACCGCAATAACGATACTTTGTATAAAGATGCTTTTTTGATAGACAAATTATTTACGGTCTGGAAAAAAATGCAACGCGACAAAGTTCCCTACTTTGAGACAAACCGTCTACGTTTGCCTTCCTATACCACCAGTTGGACGTTGGAAAGTATAGACAACTATCTTCGAAAAACAGTTGATTTGCTACCTTTCGAGGGCATGTATGAATTAGTTGCCGATGCAAATATAAACAAAAAAGCAAAATTAGCACTAATGAGCAATGCCACAGGCGGCTATGATGCCTTATACCTCACAGGAGCAGAAAATTTTAAGGATTGGGAATTGGGCGAGAAAATAGGAGAATTAGCCCGCACCAATGTCCCTAATGTTTTTACGACCAAATGGGTGTTGGCAAACAAAACACGCGATGTCAATGCCATTGCCACACTCACCGAAAGCGATTTGATTGTTAAGCTGAACGACCCAAATGTGTTGCAGTACCGCAAAATGCAAGCAATACAATCCATATCGCCCAACATGCCTACCACACCGCCCATAACCACAGGCACAGGCGTTATGGTTGCCTCAACAGGCTATATTGTTACCAACAACCATGTAGTAGATGGAGCAAAACAACTTTGGGTAGAAATTAACAATAGCACCCAAAAAGAGCGTTTCCAAGCCGTTTTGATAAAAAATGACACTGTAAATGATTTGGCATTGCTCAAAATCGCCGACCGAAACACAAAAGGTAGCTTGGCTTTGCCTTTCCAATTCCGAACAAATTTGGTAGACATGGGCGAAGATGTATTTACATTGGGTTATCCTCTCACCGAAAGCATGGGTGATAATGTAAAACTCAACACAGGTATTGTTAGCTCTCAAACAGGGTTCAAAGGCGATATTAATACCTATCAAATTTCGACACCAGTTAGTCCCGGTAATAGCGGTGGTCCCTTGTTCGATTCTTATGGCAACCTAATTGGCATTATCAAATCGCGCCACTCAAAAGCCGAAAGTGTAACCTATAGCATCAAATCATCGGTGATTTACAATTTTTTGCTGCGCCAAGTTCCCGCCGAAAGCCTCCTCAAAACAACCCCCAAACAAGAAGAAGCTCCACAACTCAAAGAGCTAGTGAAGCGTTTAGAAAATTATGTTTTTTTGATAAAAGGGTGGTAGCTCTACCTCTCAATCGCAAAAGAAAACTACAAATAGTTGAGCTAAAATTAATCTCTTCCCATGGGTTAATAATGGAAACACAATGCCCGTATAACCCAAAAGTTATACAGGCATTTTTGTTTTCATAAACAATGTATTACCAAAATCGTTATGTTATACAATCAACATAGCATCACCGTAGGAGTAAAAACGATATTTCTCTCTGACTGCCTCACGATAGGCTTTCATCGTAATATCGTGTCCCGCAAAAGCCGCAATCATGATAATGAGGCTGGTTTTGGGCAGGTGAAAATTAGTAATCATGCTATTAGCAATACTAAAATCGTAGGGAGGATGCACAAACAAATTAGTCCAACCCTCGCCCGATTTCAAAGTTTTGGTCGCCGACACCGACGATTCGATGGTGCGCATAGAAGTAGTACCAACAGCACAAATTTTGCGGTTGTTTTCTTTGGCTTTGTTCACCAATTCGGCGGCGCGTTCAGGAATGTGATAGTATTCGGCATCCATTTTGTGTTTCGATAAATCTTCCACCTCGATGGAGCGAAAAGTTCCCAAACCTACATGCAAAGTAAGCTCTGCAAACTCAACACCCTTGATTTCCAGACGCTTCATCAGTTCGCGACTAAAGTGCAAACCGGCGGTAGGGGCGGCTACTGCGCCTTCGTTGTTGGCATATACCGTTTGATAACGTTCGCGGTCAAAGTCCTCCGCAGGGCGTTTGATATATTTAGGCAAAGGGGTGTGTCCCAACTTGGCTAAAATCTCGCGAAAGCCATCGTCGTCACCATCATACAAAAAACGAACAGTACGCCCACGCGAGGTAGTATTATCCACCACTTCGGCAACCAACTCGTCGTCGTCGCCAAAATACAATTTGTTACCCACCCGAATTTTGCGGGCAGGTTCTACCAATACGTCCCAAAGTCTTTCGCCCGGACGCACACTAAGGTCGCGCAACATAAACACTTCTATTTTAGCGCCTGTTTTTTCTTTGCGCCCAAATAAGCGTGCGGGAAATACTTTGGTGTTGTTCACAATCATCACATCGCCATCATCAAAATACTCCAAAACATCTTTGAAAATACGATGTTCGATTTTGCCTGTATCACGATGAACAACCATTAAGCGCGACTCGTGGCGGTTTTCCGCAGGGTATTGCGCAATTAATTCTTTGGGTAATTCGAAATTAAAATCGGATAATTTCATCAATTGTTGTTATTTTTGGGGCAAAATTACTAAGTTTCGCTTGGTATAACAAAAATAGTAGTAATTTTGTTCGATTTTTCTCAAAACCTTTTTAGTTTTAATCATATCGTATGCCAAGAATGATAAAATCGGGCTTAATTCAGATGAGCTTACCCATTTCAGAAGGCGAAGGCTCTATACCTGAAATCATAGCCGCTATGGTGCAAAAACACATTCCTTACATAGAGGAAGCAGGACGCAAGGGTGTCCAAATTTTGTGTTTGCAAGAAATTTTCAATACCCCCTACTTTTGTCCCGGACAAGACAAGGCGTGGTATGCCTCTGCCGAATCGGTACCAGGTCCCACCACCGACCTCATGGCAGAATACGCCAAGAAGTACAACATGGTCATCATTGTACCCATCTATGAGCGCGAACAAGCAGGTTTTCTATACAACACCGCTGCCGTCATTGATGCCGATGGCACCTATCTCGGCAAGTACCGCAAAACCCATATCCCACACACATCGGGTTTCTGGGAGAAATTTTTCTTCCGTCCCGGCAATATGGGCTATCCTGTCTTCGAAACCCAATATGCCACCATCGGCGTATACATCTGCTATGACCGCCACTTTCCCGAAGGCGCACGTGCCTTGGGCTTAAACGGTGCCGAAATTGTCTATAACCCTTCTGCCACCGTCGCAGGCTTGTCGCAATACCTCTGGAAACTGGAACAACCTGCACACGCCGCCGCCAACGGTTATTTCATGGGCTGTATCAACCGTGTTGGTACAGAAAAACCTTGGAACCTCGGCAAATTTTATGGCACGTCCTACTTCGTTGACCCGCGCGGACAAATATTTGCCCAAGCCTCCGAAGACCAAGACGAACTGCTCATTGCCGATTTCGACTTAGACCTTATAGACGAAGTCCGTTCCACATGGCAGTTTTTCCGCGACCGCCGTCCTGATGCTTACGGCGACTTAGTGATGCCATAAACGTCCCTCCGTTTCGCCCAATAATCAATACTTGAGTTCTCAAGACAATAAAAAATATTTTTTGGGCGTTTCCCCGTTGGGGTCGGGCTTTACGGGGCTTCGCTACGCTTCGGTGCAAGCACCAGCCTAACGGCTGCCCCTACAATCCCTAACGCGCTTCGCCACTCGAATATGGCACCCCTACCTATTTTTTTTGAGCGGCTAACGCCTGCTCTCACACAATTCAAATAACCGCAAAAATAATTGGCTGTCTCCACCACGAAGCGAGACAGCCAATCATTTTTTTATTCATTCAATAATAAAGCGCATTGCAACAAGACTATTTGGCAATCACCAATTTTTCTTGTTTCACAACACCATTATTAGTTTTCAAAGTCACAATATACATACCAGCAGGGAAGCCATTAGTTGTTATAGGAATATTAACAATTCTGTTGGCTTGGATAGCACCCGTAAACACATTGCCAATATTTTTGCCAGTCATATCAAAAATTTCTACCGTAGCCCAGTCGCTATTAGATACCGCAAAGCTAATGTTGGTATTATTAGCAGTTGGATTAGGTGCAATTTGCATAGCAGCCGTAAGGTCTTCTTTACCACGACCACGACGTTCCGTAGCCACCCAATACCAACCCACTTCTTCTTGACCAGTACCATTGTCCGTAACTGTTACACTATACCAACCGCCTTCCAAACCACTAACATCTTGGGTTGTTGCGCCATTAGACCATTCATAGCTATAGCTCGAAGTACCACCAGATACAGTAATATTGATAGCTCCGTTCATAGAACCATCGTCGTCGGTAATAGTATATTCAACAATTGCCATAATGTCATTTTCGGCATTGTTATCGTTCGTTACCACTTCTGTACAATCATTATCATCAGTGATAGTCACAGCAAAAGTTGCGTTAGCAGCCGTATAAACAGTAATGATGTTTGTGGTATAATCTACATCATAACGCACATAACCTTCGTTGTTCCAGTCCAATTCAATTGGCATACCTGCACCACTAATGTTGATTTCATACACATTGAAGTTTGCCCAATAGCCTGTACCAGCTATTTCGCCTGTATTAACGATGTCTAAAGTTAAGCCACAGTTAAGTTCCGTACTTGTATCAACAGGATCCACGCCATATACACAGATATTGAAAGTGGCATTAGTTGGAGGAACTGAACTATAGCTATAAACACGAACATAGTAGGTTTGACCTTCAACTAAACCAATATACTGAATTTGCTCTAATCCAAAACTAAAGTTAGCATCAGCACAATCCAAAGTAGCACCACTGCCACAAGCACCGCTCAACAATTCAACCACAGAGTCGAAGTTAGCATTAACATCGATGAAAGTAGTGTCTGCGGCACCCGCCACAAAACTATACCAAACATCGTCGTCAGCACTACCCGTAAAACCTTCACAAGAGATAGCAGGAGCCGAGTTGGTTGCCATTTCGACAGTACCTGTTGTTGGCTCACAAATTTCGGTGTGGGTCAATACAGTAGCACCCGAACAGTTGTCATTAGCCGGTGGAGGTGGGAAATCGCGTACACAAATAGCCACGCTTGGATCGGCAGGAGCTATTGAAGAGTAGCTATACAAACGCACATAATAAGTTTGTCCTACGGTCAAGCCACTTGCTTCGATAGACTCTACACCTGTGGAGAAATTGGCATCAGCACAACCAATAGACACCAACGAACCACAACTACCACTAAACAATTCCGATACACCATCAAAAGCCATATTGGCATCGATGACAGGATTGTTGGTAGTAGCTACAAAACTAAACCAAATATCATCATCAGCAGTACCCGTAAAACCACTACAAGTAACGGCAGCTTGCGATTGTGTTGAGGCAAGCACCGAACCTAATGTAGCTACACAAGTAGCATTTTGGGTAACACTAATAGCACCAGTACATTCATCATTAGCAGGAGCCGAAGGAGCGTCTTGTACACAAATGGTGAAGCTTGGATCCACAGGCAAGAAATTGTAGTAATGCCAAATACGCACATAATAGGTCTGTCCTATGGTTAGTCCAGCATTTTCGATGGTAACAACACCTGTATAATTGTTGCCACAAGCAATTGAAGCACCACCGCAAGTACCTGCAAGTATTTCTACTTGGGCAGCAAAAGCAGGGTCTACAATAACCCATGGATCGGTGGAAGTTGCTACGAAGCTATACCAAACATCGTTAGCAGTAATAGCAGTCAATCCATCACAAGTAATAGGTGCATTAGTCTGTGTAGAGCCAGCAACAGTACCGTTTGTTGGGTTACAAGCACTTGATTGGCTAATAACCTCTGCATTCAAACATTCATCATTAGCTGGAGGGTTGGGGCTATTGTATACACAAAGTGTAAAAGTTGGGTCAGTGGGTGTAAATGTAGAGTAATTATAAACACGCACATAATAGGTTTCGCCTACAGTCAAGCCTGTTGCAGCAATGGCCTCTACCAAATCGGCACAAGTCACCGATGCGAAGTCACCACCACCACAAGTACCGCTCCAAAGGTCAACTACGGCATCAAATGGTGCAGTTAGCTCTATAGTAGGGTTGTCTGTTGTTGCAACAAAGCTAAACCAAACATCTTTGGCAGCCACAGCAGTATAACCATCACATGTGCTTGGAGCAAAAGAGTCTGTGGCATTTTCTACACTACCCGAAACAGGAGAACCACATTCTTCTACTGTTTGTTGAACAGCAATAGCACCAGAGCATTCATCATTTTCCGCAGGTACAAAGTTGCTAATAGTAAGTGTATAGTCACCAGCACTTGCTGTTCCAAAACCTTCTACCATAACATAGTATGTTCCTGCTGTCAAATCGGTCAAAACAACTTCTGATTGCAAACCACAAGCATCATCGTTCATACCCAAGTCTTCAGTGCAACAGTCTGAACCAATAACAATGCGCGTGTCATAGCCTGAGCCACACAAAGAGAATGTCCAATCGCCCGCCGTTGGAATAGTTACTTCATAAATATAATCTTCACTACTATATAAGATACAGCCATTGCCTGCACCTACGGTCGTACCTGTCCAAGTACCGGGAGCTGTAATACTTTCATCTACGGTACAAACGTTGTTGTATACACCAATTTCGAATGAACCATTTGCTTGAAGCGCACTTGACCAGCTATGTACTCGTACATAGTAGGTTTGTCCAATAGTTAAACCTTCTGTGGTAATAAATTCAGTACCATTGGTAAAAGCATTATCAGCACAACCAATAGATACTAATCCTCCACAACTACCACTAAACAATTCTAATACACCATCAAAAACAGTAGTAGTTTGTACGATAGGGTCGGTGGTTGCTGCCACAAAACTATACCAAACATCGTCGTCGGCAGTACCCGAACAAGCAGCTATACCAGAATCGCTAGAACCTGCAATGGTACCGGGCGTACCAACATAGCTGGTATTTTGTGACAAAAATTCAGAAGTCAAACAGTTGTCATTAGCCACAGCAGGTGGAGGTCCTGTAACTGTCAAAACAAAGTCTCCAGATCCTGTTGAGCTAAATGGTTCTATGGTAAGATAATAGGTGCCGGGAGTGGCAATATTATAAGCAATCAAGGAAGCCAAAGTAGATGGAGAGCAAGTAGGCTCATCATCATCAGAAGCTAAGGTAGTTCCACCACAGCAATCATCAGTTAGGTATAAGTAGGTATCAAAAGTTGAACCACACAAAGAGAATGTCCAAGCGCCCGCAGTTGGGATTTCTACTTGCACTTGTATATCTTCACCCACCTTCAAAATGCAGTTATCTCCTGCACCCGCAGTAGTACCTGATATGTTGCCCGCACCATTAAGCGTATAATCTACATTACAAGCCACAGTAGCGCAAGATACACATTCAACATAGGCATACGTACAAGTGTTTAATGTTCCACAAGTAACACCGTCCCACGTAGCAATTCTATAAGGACCTGTGCCAGCAGCAGTTGTAAAATTGACACCATTGCCCAAGCAATCTGCTGGTCCCGAAGCGATTAGGGCATTGGTGTTGTCATACACTTCTACGTAAGGACCATTGGTTAAAGAGGGATTGGCAGTACCACCAGAGTTACACACTACCACATTGTAAGTTTGGGGAGCAGTAGCAGTTTCTGTCCAAGGAGTATGTTCTCCTGCATAGTCACAAGGACCTGCGACAGCAAAATTAGGAACAGACGGTAAGTTGCGTGATAAATATGCACTACCCACACCGCACTGCGCCAATACATTGCTATTCCATGCCATTGATATCATGGCTAACAACAAAAATACAGTAAGATTTTTTTTCATGATCATTATTTAGTTAGTAAAGTTTGTTTTGAATTAACCATTACTAGTTAAAATATTTGAAAGATGTATATACAGTAGGAATGTCAAAGGGGTTTAAGAATTAGGTGGGGGTTCAACATGGCGGCAAAGGTAGTTATTTTTTACAATTCGAACAAAATTATTTTTTAAATTTGTGCTTAAAACTCATTTACATGACCAAAAGTAATTAAAAAGGGGGTTTGTTTGATTTGGCAAGGCGTTCACTACAAAACCCTAAAATGAAAAAATGTCAAAAAACAAAAAAAAATTGTGCTAACTGCAACTTTTTGGCAACACCACCGTATAATCATATAGTTGCCACGACGAGAGGTCGTTGCCAAGGGATTAATTAAAGAAAATAGGTTTTGTAATTAGTAAAAAGAGGACAACGAGATTATCCATACGGTAGTCTCGTTTCTTTTTTTGTCTTATTGCCCAATTAAAAACAAACCACAACAACCTTATATCATCGCAAAAAATATCACTACCCATACACCTTGTCAATTATGGCTTGTGCAAAAAGGTTTTGTTCACGCTTTTCAAACGTAAATAAATGAGGTTCTATTAGTTCCAATTCCATTAACAAAGGTGTTTGCTCGGTTTCGACAATATCAACACGTGCATACAACAAATCACCTTGTTGGTCAATGATGTTTTGGGCTACGGATAATAAAGTTTCTGACGGTTCAGCGTTTTTTATTGATCCACCAAATTTGGGTTGTACGCGAAAATCGCCTTTTTGGGCTATTTTTTGAACTGTATGACTATACTGTTGGTTAAAAAAAATAAGAGAGTATTCGCCTTTTTCCATGATTTCGGGCAAAAAACTTTGTACCAGCAAATCATGTTCGAGCAATAATCTGTCAATCAACGGCTGATAATTGCCAACTTCGTGTGCTGCTATGCGATAAGTATGATAGGCTCCGCCTGATATAGCAGGTTTGACAATAAGTTCGCTCCATTCTTTTTCTTCGGCTATTTGTGCCAATGAACAAACAGTATTTTTATCAATAAAAACAGTCGGAACAATTGGAATGCCCTGCTGTTCAAAATCGCGCAAATAAAATTTGTGGATATTGTAGCGAACTACATCTGGGGAATTGAAAATAGGAATAGATAGTTGCTGTAGCCATGCCGAAAAATCAGCAAAACGATACATATAGTCCCAAGGCGAGCGAATAATTACAGCATCATATTGCTCCCAATATATGTTGGCATCGCTCCAAATGGCGGGTTCTGCCACAACACCATCATATCGCAAAAGGTCTATCAAAGGACGGTCGTCATAAGCATTTTTGAAGTCAACTAGTTCGGGAACAACTTCGCAAGTAAGTAAGGCTATTTTTTTCATAATTCAATGTAAAATAATAAGTAAAACGGTAGTGCGCAATAAACGCGTACTACCGTTTTTTTTTGATAATACCATTCTGTGATGTTTTTATTGACTACGTTTAATGTCAAACATGCCTTCAGACAAGGTAATAAGCATTTCTTCGCCATTCATGCTATAGTCATAAAAAGTACCACCAATAGTTCCTTTGATTCGTCCGCCAATGGCATCGTATTGTGTGACTTTGATATTGACAAATTTGGGTAATACCAAAGGCGCAATGCCCGGCAAGCGAAGTTCAAAATAGTTGTTGATGGTGGGATAAGAAGGATTGTTGAGGTCGGTGGGTTCTACAAATTGGTAGAACTTGGCAATGGTGTCGGGCAGGCGCATGTCTAAATAAACAGGACTGTTGTTCCACAAAGCTACCGCTCTGATTTGTGTACCTTGTATACTATCGTCATAACCGGCAAAGGTTTCGTCTACAAAAAAATTGGAAAAAATAACATGTTTGTTATTGAGGCTCGATGGTCCGCCATTGACCTTAAAACTCACACTGCTGTTGTCTTGTACCACATTAGAAGTATCGACTGGGGTGTCGGTGTCGTCATCGTCTTTTTTGCAACTACTTTGCCCCCATGTCAAGAGTAAAAGTACAATGAACCATACGATAGCGTAATTTTTTTTTGGTGTGTTCATGCTTGTTAATACGTTTTTGAATGATAAAAAATGTGCATGTGTTGTTTGGAGTGGATAAACAGATATAATTTTGTTTCTGTCTGTTTTGTTTCTCAAGTAACCATCTTGTTATGATAAACAGTTAAACAAATTTAGGTGCAAAGATAACTACATTTTTCTTTTGCAAGTGAATCGTTTTTTCTTAGCACCTCCTGTTACGCACTCGCTGTTCTAAAAAACGCGCACGCTTACACCATTTTCGTTGCCCGAAATAGTGCAGGTTGAGACATCGGAATGACAAATGCTTTGATTTTATTACTTCTAACAACAAATTGGCGTGTTTTTTTGTACCTAAGTATTCTGCATAATGCCAAATAAAGCGTTTGATATATCGAACCAAATCTTCAAAAAATGGTTACATACAACCAAATATAGGGTGTTTATGTTTACAATCCTTTAAAGGTTTGCTTTGTTTGTTTTTTTGCGCTATATTTGCTGCCTATTTTGCCCAACAAGCCTCCACCACAATACAAACACTAAAACCTATTATACTTCTCCTAATTTATTTACAAGCCCCCGGTTTAAAACTATTGACATGACAAGAAGCCACACAAGCATTGCTATACGTCTTGCCGTCACAACCGCAAACAGGTTCATACATCTGCGCACAAACACAGTCTTTGCTGTCTTGAGTTTTTTTGCAGTCTGATTTGGGAGGTGTCGGTTTTTGTGGAGCAGGTTTTTCTTTGTTTGGTTCAACTTGTTTTTTGGGTGGTGGTGGTGTGTTTGTTTTTTCGTTTGATGGGGTGTTTTCACCTTTCTGATGACTTTCGCAAGTACCCGGAATAAAAGATTTTACTTTGCATTTAGCAGTACAAGGATTGGGATACGTTTTTCGGTCACAACCACACACAGGCGCATACTCGCGCGTACAAGGACAATTTTCGGGTGGATTTGGCAATAAACAACCATCATCGGCTACGGCTTTTGCGGTCGTATCTTCTTGCAACACTTGGTCAGGTGGTGTTTTGTCGCTTTGCGAAGTGTCTCCACAAGCACCTTTCACAGATTGTTTGATGCCAGCACATTGTGCCTCGCATTCGTTGCTATATGTCTTGCCATCACAACCGCAAACGGGCGCATAAATTTGGGCACAAACACACTCTTTTTTTGCCTTACCCTGACATTCGTTATTGCCCGGCGGTTTGCATGAATACACCAACACCAACAAAACTACTACCCACAATTTTCTCAAAATAATTTTTGACATGACGCATAATTTTTTAAGTTAATCAACACAATGGCAAGCGAAAATACAGCTATTTTGCATCAAAATTAGCGTTTTTTTGCAAAAACAACAAATATTATCACTCATTTGTTCTTAAAAAGCAACGATTTGGGGATTTTGGCAGTCATATTATTTACAATGACATCATTTCTTTTGTTCCAATACAGATTTTGGCGTTTTTTATTCATTGGCGGACTATTTTGGATAGTCGGCACGCTATTGTGCGCCCAAAATGTGCGGACAAAAACTTTTTTAATGGCTACCGATTCTTTGCAAATAGACACGCTTTCTATTGTTCCCGAAACATTCCACCTCCAATACAAAAACGCGCAACTGACCAGCAGTATCGATACCAACGATTACCGTTTGGAATGGGCAAGTGCGCGTTTGTTTTGGCTCAAAAAACCTTTGCCTACCGATTCCATAATGGTGACTTATCGTTGTTTTCCTTTTCTTTGGCAAGAAAGCAAAACCCACAAAAGCCCACAACAAATTTTGCACCGCCAGAACGACTATTCTGCCTACTATCAATACCAAATCAAAAAAGAGCGCGAATTGGATGAGCAAATTTGGGACAAACAAAGCGGGTTGCAATATAGCGGTTCTTTCGGGCGAAGCATATCGGTCGGAAACAACCAAGACCTAAGCGCCGATGCCAATTTTAATCTCCAATTGTCGGGAAAAATCACCGAAGATATAGAAGTCTTGGGGGCGATAACAGACAATAATATTCCTTTCCAGCCCGAAGGCAATACGCAACAATTGCAAGATTTTGACCGCATTTTTGTGCAAATAAAACGCAAAAAAACCAGCGTTTTGCTCGGCGATTATGACCTAAAAAACACCCAACAAAACTATTTTTCGCGCTATAACAGACGACTACAAGGCGCACAAGTGCAACATGAACAAAATTTGGGCAGCAAAGACCGAAACATTAAAATAATGGCAAGTGGAGCAGCCGCCAAAGGCAATTTCAGCCGACAAACGTTCAATGGCATAGAGGGCAACCAAGGTCCCTATAAATTAAACGGCAACAATGGAGAAACGTTTATCATGGTGTTGGCAGGCTCCGAAAGGGCGTTTATTGACGGACAACTCCTCACACGCGGCTACGACAACGATTATGTGATTGACTATAATACGGCAGAAATTGTTTTTACTCCACGCCAAATAATGACCGCCAACAAACGCATCGTTATTGAGTTTCAATATGCCGACCGCAACTATTTGCGCGCTACTATTGCTGCCAATATACGCTATGAATCGCCCAAATGGACGTTTTTTACCGATTTTTTTGCCGAAAAAGATGCCAAAAATCAACCACTTGTCAACGGTTCTTTGTCCGACGAACAAATTAATGTACTCAAACAAGTGGGTGATAGTCTTTCGCAAGCGCTTGTGTTGGCAATTGACACCGTTACTTTTGCCGTCGACAGCCGTATTTATTATCGTTTGGCAGATACTATAGTATACGGTATACCTTTTGTTTTTTTAGAACAATCCAACAATCCCGACTCGGCGAAATTCATCGCTACCTTTAGTTTCGTGGGCAAAGGGCGTGGCTTTTATGAACTGTCCAACACCAGCACCAACGGACGCATTTATCGATGGTTGCCTCCCGACGAACAAGGCAATTTGCAGGGAAGTTATGCACCTGTCACGCCTTTGGTTACGCCCAAAAGCAAACTCTTGTGGTCGGCGGGCGGGCAATGGCAACCTACCAAAAACCAAAAAGTTTTCGTACAAGCAGCCCTAAGCCAACAAGACCCGAATACTTTCTCCGACATCGGCAATAGCGACAATGGTGGCGTGGCAACTTGGGCAGGTTATGAAAACACGGTCTCGCTCAACAAACAAATACAACTACAAATAGGCGGACAATATGAATGGCGACAAAAAAATTTCCTGCCCTTAGAAATCTACCGAAATGTGGAATTTGTGCGCGATTGGTCTCTCCAAAACAATACTTTTGCTCCTGCTAACGAACATTTGGGCAATGCTTTTGTGCAAATACAAAACCCACAAAACAACTGGCAATTGCGATACAAAATAGGACTTTTGCAACGCGAACAACATCAATACGAAGGTATACAACACCAACTCTCCTACCAATACAAACACAAAGGCTGGCAAATTGTGAGTCAAAATAGTTGGTTAAAAGCCAATAATTTTGTAGCGCAAAATAGCAGCGAGTTTTTGCGCCCCAATGCTGCTGTATCCAAAACTTTTAGCATTCGGAAAAAAGCTAATTGCGAAATTGGAGCAAAAGCCGAAATGGAACAAAACCGTATTTGGCTCGCAACAGATAGCCTTAGCCGACAAGCGTTTTATTTCTACCGCTGGGAAGTGTTTAACAATTGGGTTATCGACTCTGCAAAAAGCCGACAAATACAACTTCGCTACGAACAAAGACAAGACCACACCCCCCAACAGCAACGTTTTTCGCCCAACATTTTTAGCCAAGAAGCCAATCTACAAATCAATTGGGCGCTAAATCCCAACAACCAATACAATTTTCGTGGCACCTACCGACGTGTAGCAGTGGCAGACACCCTTACCACAACACAGCGAAATCTTAACAATTTTTTGGCAGAACTCAACCAAACTGCTGTGCGATGGAAAGGACTTGTGCGCCAAACTATGCAATACCAACTCAACAACGGACAGCGACAAATCACCCAAATCTATTATCAAAAAACAGAACCCGGACGCGGCAACTACGTTTGGCAAGATGCTAACCAAAACGGCATTGAGGAAATAGAGGAGTTTTTGCCCGCAGGTATAAACGATGTTTTGCGTGCCAACTATGTGCAGTTGGCACTACCCACCAACACCTACGAGCCTACCCGACAGTTGCAAATCAGCTATAGTCTTGCGATACAACCCAAAGCCTTGTGGCAAAAAAACAAAGGTTGGCAGAAAATAGTGGCATATTGGTCTTTGCAAAGTACCATGCAAAATCGCCGCGAATTTCAGCAAAAAGGTGCTACATTTTGGAACTTTGTGCCGCTCGTTACCAACTTGCTTCCCATTGCCGACTCACTTTTGGTGAGTGCCAACACCACCACCCGTCACACTTTGTATTTCAACCGCAACGGTGCCAAATATGAAAGTTCGCTATATTGGTTTCGCAACCTCAACAAAAATCTGTTGGTAACCGGCAGTACCGCTCGCCAAAAGAACGAATACGGCACGACACATAAAATTAGTTTTGACCGAAAATTCACTTTAGACCTCACCGCCCTCATGGGCAGCAATAGTTCTATTTTTATGCCCAACACCGCCCAAAACTTTGTCATTCGCTACTACCAAGCCACGCCCGTTTTGAGTTATATGCCCACCAAAAATTGGAAACTTGCGCTCAATTATAGTTTTAAATACAGCTACGACACCCTTTTGACCGACCGAAAAATAGCACAAACACACCAAATTGCAGTGGATACCCGCTTTGGTAGTGCTGCTAAAAGAAGCGTATCGGTGCGATTTTCTTGGGCGCAAGTCAGCTATTCGGGTGACAATAACTCAGCCGCTGCTTATACTTTGCTCGAAGGTTTGCGAACAGGTAGCAATTTTTTGTGGAACATCTCCTACGATACGCGCCTCTCCAACAACATGCAGCTCAATATCATCTATGATGGTAGAAAAGCAGGCAGCAACAAAATGAGCAACGTGGGGCGAATGGGTATTAGGGCTGTTTTTTGATACAAAATTATACAGACCAACAAAAAATATAGTAAAAATTTGGGAGCTAATGCTTTCTGAATAACACGAAAAATCCCCCAAAACACATAGGTTTTTGGGGGATTTTTTTATGGCAAATGTAAGCTATTTACAACTTAACGCCCACAAACAAACTTCTATCGGGCATTAATCCGTTTTCAAATCGATAAGTTTGTAAGCCACATTGCTCAAAAGTCTGTTGCATGACTTGTGGCTCAAACAAAGTAGTGATGTGTTTTTCTTGGAAATATGAGGTTGATTGTTCTGTTGTTACCAAAAAATGAAAATTAAGAATAAGTTTATTGTCTTCTCTTTGTGCAACAGAATGACGGGAAATCAATACATCGGGTTTTTCCACTTTCAAAAAATGCAGGTGTTTGGGGTTCACTTTGTCGGGATCTACAAAAGGTTCTACAATGACCAAACCACCTTGGCGGGTGTGTTTTGCAAAATTGGCAATGGTCGGCAACAAATCAGCTTCGCCTAAATAGGCAATTGAACTAAACAAACACATCACAACGTCAAACTCTTGGGGCAACGAAAAATTGCGCATATCATTTTGATAAAACTCCACATTTGGGAATTTTTGACGAGCTACTGCCAGCATATCTTCGCTAAGGTCTACACCTGTCATTTGATATTTGGGCAAAAAGTGAGATATATAATTTCCTGTTCCACAAGCTACTTCCAAGATGCTATTGCCCTTACTTTGTTGATATTGGGCTATAATATCTTGCAAAATTTGACTGTCGTGGGCATAATTTTTCCATTCATACGTCAAATCATACCAGAAAGCATGAGAATAGGGTTTTTGAGTTTTGGGAGTCATTATATTTTTTGGATTAAAAATGGCAACGAATTTTAACGGTATCACCCGAGTGTTGGATAGTTGTATAGCGGTAGCCTACAATTTGGGGTGTATCGCCACGATAGCGAACCGCAAAAAGGTGGTATTCGTTGGGCGGAATTTCATTTTTGCCTGCTCGATATCTTCTTAAATTTGCCAAAAGTGGTTTGGGTGAGCAGGTGTCTAATTGGTTCATATCGCTGCAAGCCATTCCATTGCGAGCTACGAATTCTTTGGGAGTCAGACAATAAAATTTAATGCTACTTCTATCCTCGATGGCTTTATCTTGGGCGTTGTAGGCTTGTAGGTAGACTTCACAAAGCGGTGCATAGCAAGAGGATATAGCAAAAAAACTTGCCAATATGCCAAAAAGAATTATGGTAAGTCCATCTTTTCTAAGCATGGGTGCAACAAATTTTGACTTTGCGATAAAAATGCCAATTCAATAATTGTGCCACTGCCAATAACAAACCACCCACAGCAGACAACCAATGTGCATCAAAAAATAATGCAACTGCCATCGACACCAATCCCAATACTAACAAACTCAAAGGCAAAGGGTGTTTGTGCTGTCTATAGTTGTTGTATACTATAGGTACAGCCACTAAAAAAGAAAATAATAAAACTCCTGCTTCTAACCAAGGATTACTGTGTTGGTGCTGTACTTGGTGCGTGGCTACCACCATAAACATAATGGGCATGGCAGCACAATGAACCGCGCACAACAATGAGGCACTAATACCTAACCACCGCAAAGAATTTTGAACAAAGTGCGAAACATTTTTTTTCATCGCTAATAAAAACCTGTATTTTTGCCACAAAGTTACGGCTTTTTGCAACAAAATTGCAAACAAAAGCTATAAAAAATTATTTCTTGCATTATTTTTTGTTATTCGAAAAGCAGGATTAGCTCATAATGGGTATTTTTTTGAGAAAAATAGCTATATAAGCCTATTTGTGACCTATATAGCTATTTTTTAGTTAAAAAAATGAAGCAAATTTTATTCTTTAACCTCAATACCATATTTAGCGGCAAATTTGCGGTATAAGGCTTTTTGTTTGTTATCCAAATCAATTTCACGCCCTTGAATAAAAGCTTTTTCTACTTTGGAAGTGCGCATATCCAATATGTCACCTGTGGAAACGAGGATATTGGCATCTTTTCCGACTGCAAGTGAGCCTACAGTAGCATCAATACCTAATACTTTGGCAGCATTGAGGGTAATGCTAGACAATGCTTGTTCTTTGGTTAGACCATACGCAGCGGCTGTACCTGCCTCAAAAGGCAAGTTTCGCACGTCCCAAAAAGCGTCCCAGCCCGACCCGCTTGTGAGACAGAAGCCAACACCCGCATCTTGCAACAATTTGGGCAATTTGAAACTTATATCTACGTCTTCGTCAGTACGGTTTGGCAGATTGTGGGTGCGATTGATAACGACAGAGACATTGTGGGTTCGTAATAAATCAGTCACTTTCCATGCATCATCGCCACCTACTAATACCATTTTTACACCATATTGTTGTGCAAAAGTTACTGCATCTATAATTTCGCGTGAATAGTTGCAACGAATATACAATTTTTTGCTACCATCAAATAATCCACACATTGCCGCTAACTTGTTGTTCTGTGGGTTGTGCTGATTTTCGTTACAATAGGCTTTGGCTTGGTCAAATAGGTCTTTCACCTGTGCCAAGTGTTGGTTGTATTCCTCGTTTTGAACTGTTCGGGGACCTTCGGGCGAATCCCAGCCTTCGGTTTTGTACATACGCGACCAATTCATGTAGATAGCATCATCGGTTTTGTAGGCAGCATCTTCCCAGCGCCAAGCGTCTAACTGCACAACAGATGAGGTGCCAGTGATGAGGGCATCGCCTTGTGGTACGACTTGTGCCAACAACAAACCATTAGACCGCAAGGTTGGAATGACATGCGAATCGGTGTTATAGGCAATGATAGAACGGACATTGGGATTCAGTTCGCCCACTTCGTTTCGGTCGTTAGTGGCTCGGATAGCGCCAATTTCGGTTAAACCGATGGTAGAGTTGACTGCAATAAAGCCGGGGTAAACTTGCTTGCCTCGTGCATCGATGGTTTGTGCGTTGGGCGGCAAGTTTATATTTTTGCCTATTTGGGTAATTTTGCCTTGTTCAAACACGATGTTGGCTTGTTCCAATACCGTACCGTCACCGATGTGTATTGTGGCGTTGGTGATGGCGATGGCTTGTGTTTGGGCGGTTGCGGGTGTGGGAACAGTAGGTTTTTGCGCCCATGTTGTGCAGGCTATGCTCCATAAAAAGATGGCTACTAATTGTTTCATGGTGGTATTTTGGGTATTGGACGATGGTGATATAGAATAACAACAGTTAGAAATATCCTTCTTTTTTTCGTTCTTCCATAGAGGCTTCCGAACGACGGTCATCGGCGCGCCCGCCGCGTTCGGTCACACGTGCCGAGGCAACTTCTTCGATGATTTGTTCCAAAGTGGAAGCATCTGAAAGGGTGGCACCGGTAGAGGTCATGTCGCCGATGGTACGGAAGCGAACAGTGTAGGTTTCGTATTTTTCGGTTTCGCGCAACTGTAAGAAAGGGCATTCTGCCAAAAGAATACCATCGCGGTCAATACAAGGGCGTTGGTGGCTGAAATAAAGCGAAGGTATATCTATTTTTTCGTGCATGATATATTGCCAAATGTCCATTTCTGTCCAATTGCTTAAAGGAAATACACGAAAATGTTCGCCTTGATGCTTGCGTCCGTTGAACAGATTCCACAATTCGGGGCGTTGGTTTTTGGGATCCCATTGCCCAAAGTCGTCGCGATGAGAAAAAAAGCGCTCTTTGGCTCTGGCTTTTTCTTCGTCACGTCGAGCGCCACCCAAAGCAGCATCGAACTTGTAGCTTTCCAACATTTCGAGCAATGTGACGGTTTGTAAACGGATTCGGCTGGCTTCGGGTCCTTTTTCTTCGATGGCAGTTCCCTTATCGATAGAGTCCTGAACATATCCAACCAATAATTTTATGCCTAAACGCTCGACCATTTCGTCACGATAAGCGATAGTTTCAGGAAAATTGTGTCCTGTATCTATATGCAAGATAGGGAAAGGCAATGAGGCAGGAAAAAATGCTTTTCTTGCCAAATGGAGCATGGTGATAGAGTCTTTCCCACCTGAAAAAAGTAGGACGGGGCGCTCAAACTGCGCTGCCACTTCACGGATGACATAGATGCTTTCTGCTTCTAATTCTTTGAGGTGGGTTACGTTGTAAGAAATCATATTTAGGGAAGGCACTGGTTATAAGCTATATAGCTTTGGTCAAAAATTGGGGCAAAGGTACAAAGAAAAAATGTAATAAACTATGTTCGTTTTAAAGTGTTGTATTGTTTTGGGCTGTCGTGGTGCTATAGATAATAGTTTTTCAGTGTCGGGTCGTCTTCATACGCAGCGCCGATGGTGCATAGATGGTCTAATAGTTCAGCAAAAAGATTGAACAGTTTTTCCAATTGGCGCATATCTGTTATAGTACCTTGCACCTTAAACTCTATCATGTCCACGTTTTCGGGATAATCATCGTCCCAAAACCAGTGATTAGCCGGAACAATTTGTAGGTTAATTGCGGGTTGTCCTTCTATCAGATAGCGGACTCGCTCGTTAGCAAACAGTTTCCACAATTTGTAGTGGTCGTTGCCTTGTATAATAAAATCGTAGTCAAAATCGGGAATACCAATTTCGACATCGCCTTCCAAGCCCATTTTTTTGCCCATATCATTAAAAAAATTGCTTCGGTATAGACGAAAACGAAAACCATCGCGGTTGATGTAGGGCGCTCGTAGGCGTGTATAGTGGCGTTTGCCCTCTTTATAGGTGTCTAAAGTGATAGTCCATTGGCGGTGTTTTGCCACCACTTTATCAGTACCAAACCAGCCACCGTCTTTAAAGTCGGCGGCTATTTTTTCGCTTAATGTTTGCCAAATCTCGGCTTTACTGGGACCAAATAATTCGCGCAATAATGACATTTTATAGAATATTGGGTTTCTAAAGTTTCAGAAAAATTATGATTATCTATGTATCGCAACTCACCTCGTCCCAGTCCTGTCCTTGATAATTAATCAACCAATTGAGTGCATAATGTCTTTCATATACCACACTTGCGTTCACAATGGTCATATCTTGTTGGTGGGTTCGGGCATCGGTACACGCCCAATTGAGGCGATAATACAAGTCGTTGGCGGATAAAATAGCAGATTTGGGGCGTGTTGTGGTGACAGAAGCAATGAAATGGCGCGGGTTTTTGCCATATACTATAGGATAATTATCGGAAGCAATGCCGCTAAGGTCGGCTAATTCGTTGGGAAAAGGCAAGTCTTCTACTTTGTTGATTGCCCATAGCAAAGTCCAAATACCTTCTACTTTCCATGTTTCAAACATTTTTTGGTCGGAGGTGGGATTAGCTAAAAAGGCTTTTTCTTTCGGTGTAAGTAGGTCATACAAACCATATTCTTGTGCCAATTGCAAGGCTTCTTGCTCGTTTAGGTTGTCAAACGCCACCAAATTAGTGATTGCCAAAGCTGTGATTCTTTCAGCAATGACTTGTGGCGAACGAATGATGGTCATGCGTTCGGAATATATAGGCGGCAAATGTGGGTTGATTTTGATGTGGTATTGTTGCAACAGTTGTTCGCTTTGGGTTTTGCGTTGCGTTTGGTCATCGTTGAGTGTTGATGGGTCGGGGTCAAAAAAAGTGTTTTGGATTTGTACAGATAAGTATTCTACTTCGCTGCGTCCGTTTTGGTCGAGCAACAAGTTGAGGTCTTTGTCCAAAAAATGCTGCCCTGCTGCTTTGCCAATCAAGGTGTTGGGTTGTACAAACAAAATGGCATCAAATTCTTGGGCTAAAGTCCTAATTAGTTGTGGCAATTCTTTGATAGTGCCTGTTTCAGGAACGATAGAAAATTCACTATTCAGGGTAGCAATTTTTTGTAGGAACAATGTCTTTATGCGTTCGTTTTGGGTGGGTAAACTATTGACATAGCCATACAAACCTTTGAGATTGACAGTCAAGGAACTGTCATCTTCATCGGGCAAAAAATAGGAAGGCTCATAACGTTCTCTATACACTATTTTCAGGGTTTTGTCGCTGCTAAAAAAGCCACCTTTGAGCAAAATATAAGCTATAGTAAAATCGTCTTCTTGGTCGATGGCAATTTGAGCAGTTGGTAAACTTCGCCGTACAGTGGCAAGTACTTGGTCAAAACCAATTTTGTTGGAATAAAGCGTACAAAGCATCTTGTGTGTTTTTTTCTGAATATGAAAATTTGCAGTTGGGATATTGGGATACAAAAATGGTTAGAAACACCATTGTTAAACAAGCAACTAAATTATGGTAATTAGTTTCATAAGTGCCTGATAACCAGCCATTTATGACAAGGCAAACTACCTTTGCACCAATTTCAGTTCTGTTCCCATGTTTCGCAATTGTTTGTACATATTTACGTCATTGCTGATTTTGATGGCGCGCGAAGTCAGGGCTACATTGTATTTGTTTTTGGGGTCATTAACCATCACAGTCAATATGACTTTTCCGGGATTTTTGAGACAGATTCGTTCCAAGTTTTTCACCCATTCTTCGGTTACGGTAGATAGTTCGGTAGTCAAAACGGCTCGGCGGGTTCGCTCCTTGAGTTCTGCCAACAAGTTGACTTCTTGTATCTTAATATCAAAATCATCGCCGCGATAATTGGGCAAATAGCGCGCTCGAATATGCACAAAACTACCAACTTGGAAAAAAGCATTGTATTGCGCAAAATCGTTGCCGAAAAGCGTAATTTCTTTGGTATTTTCGAAGTCTTCTAAGGTGATAATACCAAATTGATTGCCATTTTTAGCTGTTTTGATGTCTGTTTTGACGACCATACCCGCCATCGTAAATTCTTTATTTCTGAACTGTGGCAGTTTGTCGATGGTACAATTACAATAACTTTCTACTTCTGAGCGGTATTCGTCGAGTGGGTGTCCTGTTAGGTAGATACCAATCATTTCGCGTTCGGCATTGAGTTTTTCGAGCAACGACCATTGTTCGCAACGCGGGATTTCGGGTTCGGTAACAACCATATCACTACCTCCGCCGCCAAACAGCGACATACCTACATCGGCTTTGGTGGATTGATATTGGTTGCCAAATTTGAGAGCTTTTTCCAGCACATTGGGTTCGCCGCGATATTCATAGAAGTATTGGGCGCGATGTATATTATCAAAACCATCAAAAGCGCCTGCTTTAGCAAGACTTTCGAGGACGCGCTTGTTGATAGCCCGCAAGTTACTGCGTTTGGTGAGGTCAAAAAGGCTTTTGTAGAGTCCTTTTTCTTGGCGTTCTCTAATCAGTTCTTCTACGGCTGCCTCGCCCACACCTTTGATAGCAGACAAAGCATAGCGGATTTCGCCCTTTTTATTGACCGAAAATTTGACATTACTTTCGTTGATATCAGGACCAAGTACAGGAATACCCATGCGGCGAGCTTCCTCCATAAAGAAAGTAATTTTTTCGAGGTTGCCTTGATTGTTCGACAACACGGCTGCCATATATTCGGCGGGATAGTGGGCTTTGAGGTAAGCGGTTTGGAAAGCGACAAAGGCATAGCAGGTAGAGTGTGATTTGTTGAACGCATACGAGGCAAAAGCCTCCCAGTCAGTCCAAACTTTCTCCAATTTGGAGGCATCAAGACCTTTAGATGTGGCACCTTCCATAAATTGCACCTTCATTTTGTTCAAAACTGCAATTTGTTTTTTACCCATCGCTTTGCGCAATACGTCGGCATCGCCTTTGGAGAAGCCTGCTAATTTTTGGGACAACAACATAACCTGCTCCTGATATACACAAATTCCGTAGGTGTCTTTGAGGTATTCCTCCATTTCGGGCAGGTCATAAGTCACTTTTTCGGTGCCGTGTTTTCGGGCGATATAGTTGGGGATATACTCCAATGGGCCGGGACGATACAAGGCATTCATGGCGATAAGGTCGTCGAAACAGTCGGGTTTGAGGTCGCGCAGATACTTTTGCATACCTGCACTTTCAAACTGGAACGTACCATTTGTTTCGCCACGCTGGTAGAGTTCATACGTTTTTTTGTCGTCCAACGGAATAGCATCGATATCTATGTCAATGTTGTGGTTTTGTTTGATAAGCAAGAGAGCATCGCGCAAAATGGTAAGCGTTTTTAGCCCCAAAAAGTCCATTTTGATAACCCCTGCATCTTCGATAACATTGCCTTCGAATTGTGTAATTACCAAGTCGACATCTTTGGCGGTATAAACAGGAATGATTTCGGAAAGGTCGGTAGGGGCGATGATGATACCTGCTGCATGTATACCCGTGCCGCGCACCGAACCTTCCAACACTTCGGCTTCGTGCAATACTTGTGAAGCAAAAGAGGTTCGGTCGTGGTAGATTTCGCGAATTTTTTTAACGTTTTCTAAATCATCACCACCTAAATTTTCTTTGTCTGCCAAACTACCATCACCCGATATGGATGCATGAAAAACACGCTGTAACTTAATACCCGGTTTCTCTGGCACCAATTTCGCTAAACTGTTGGCTTCGGCAAGTGGCAGGTCAAGGACGCGCGAAACGTCTTTGATGCTCATTTTGGCTGCCATCGTGCCATATGTGACGATATGCGCCACTTGTTGCTTACCATATTTTTGGACAACATAGTCAATTACTTTTTGTCGTCCTTCGTCATCAAAATCCGTATCAATATCGGGCATAGATTTTCGGTCGGGATTCAAGAAACGTTCAAAAAGTAGACTGTACTTAATGGGGTCTATGTTGGTGATTCCAATACAATAAGCTACGGCAGAACCCGCTGCTGACCCGCGTCCAGGACCGACAAACACACCCAAATCGCGTCCCGCTTTGATGAAGTCGGCAACGATAAGAAAGTAACCTGCAAATCCCATTGTTTTGACCGTAAACAATTCAAAATTAATACGTTCTTCCACTTCGGGAGTTAAGGCATCGCCATAGCGCTGTTTAGCGCCTTCGAAGGTGAGGTAGCGCAAATAGTCGTCTTGGTCGACAAAAGTGGGTGGAATGACAAAATTGGGCAGTAAAATATCGCGCTTAAGTTGTAATTTTTCTACTTTGTCTACAATTTCGTTGGTATTGTCTATGGCTTGCGGAACGTCGCTGAACAATTGCGACATTTCTTGGGTAGTTTTAAAATAGAATTGGTTGTTGGGAAACGCAAAACGTTTGCCTTTTTGCGAAACAGCTTCGTCCGAAAGGTCGTCCATTTTGGGCGTACTTTGTTTCTCACCTGTATTGACACACAACAAAATATCGTGTGCGTTGGAATCGGGTTCGTCGACATAGTGCGAGTCGTTAGTGGCTATCATTTTGACGTTGTATTCTTTGGCGAATTTCATCAAAGTTTGGTTGATGATTTCTTGTTCGCGCAAGTTGTGGCGTTGTAGTTCTATGTAGTAGTCGTCGCCAAAGAGGTTGAGCCACCATTCAAATTCTTTGCGTGCGTCTGCTTCTGATTTGCGCAAAATGGTTTGTGGCACCATCGCACCGATGCAACAACTGGTGGCGATGAGACCTTCATGATATTGGAGAATGAGTTCTTTGTCTATGCGTGGGTATTTGCTGTAGAGTCCTTCCATGAAACCCAACGAGCATAATTTGACCAAATTTTTGTAACCTGTAGGATTTTTGGCGAGGAATAGCTGGTGGTAGCGTTTGTCTTTTTCACCTCCCGAAAATTGTCGTTTGTGGCGGTCAGCTACCACATAAAATTCGCAACCAACAATGGGTTTGACCGCATTGTTTTGTTTCCCTGCTTCTGCCACAAACTGAAACACGCCAAACATATTGCCATGGTCGGTAATGGCAACAGCAGGCATATTGTCTTGGGCAGCTTTTTTGAACATAGCACCGATATTGGCTGCTCCGTCGAGCAGTGAATACTGGGTGTGGCAGTGGAGGTGGGAGAATTTAGACATATTTATATGTGTGTTTTGTTTTTTGGGGAGAGAATGATGAGTTTCGGAAATTCGAATTTTGAGAGTTTTTCTGTTTTTAACTATACATTTTATTTAGAAAAACCTTCCCGAAAAATAATTTCGTTAAAACAGTTAAACAACAAATTAGTCAAATAACTGTTTGGTTTTGAAACTAAAATTGCCAATATTCGCCAAAAACTTTTCAAAAACATCAGGCAAAGGGGCGTTTTCTAAACTTTTTTGGGAAAACAGATAGCGTCCGTCGCAGACAAAGCCCAACTCTTGCCAATCGACTTCGTTGAGCAGGTGACACAATTCGGTGATGTCGGCTTGTGGGTTGTGCGGAAACAATGCCAACACAGAC
>JAEUUX010000044.1 GCA_016787295.1 Chitinophagales bacterium | reverse complement strand
ATTAGCTGACAAGATTACAACATCAAAATAATAAAAACCCTGACGGGGTGACACGTTTATAGCCTCAAAATAATAGAATAATTAACATAAACCCCGATGGGGTGACACATTATTCGACAAAACATGACATCATTTCACCCCGTCGGGGTTTATGCCTTTTTTTGTTCTGTTTTTTGCTATAAACCTATCACCCTTTTAGGGTTTATTTGAATGCTTTCTTATCGTTGCCGTAATCAAAAAAGCAATCCCCCAATGCAAGATTTTACACAATATTTGCGTCATTAATTACGTTGAAGGTATCTAAACTTGCGTATTTCTTTTGTGTAACTTTTGCAATGTTTTTGTTTTGCCTTGTAATATCTTGACTATGAACGACTTATACATTACAATAAAAAAAATTACAAAGAAAAGTAGCGCAAAAAGCTACACTTTTGACATAAAAGTTTTAGCTTTGTCTGATAAATCGCCAATAATGCCTAATCATTCTTTGTTTTTGTATGATAAACACTTGTAAAGCCACCCACCGCAATCTAATAGACCTAACGCCCGCCGAAGAAAGCCTTTTGATGAACATTGCCAATAGCCAAACCACCGTAGCCTACCAAGCCCAAGCCATGCTCTACCAAGCCCGTGGCTACGAGTTCCCCGTTATTATTTCACAACTGCCCAATACAGGTTTGCAGTATGGAGCTACGGTGTTTAAGACTGATAGCCAAACAGCAGGTAAATTCGGTATATTTACGCCCAACCCTACCAACAACACTACATCTTTGTGGTATAATTTGGCAGAAAAAGAAACAGCTACCATTGCTGTTTTTGACTTAACCGGACGTAATATTGCTACAAATACTTTGCGAAATAGTGGCAATTATATTTTTGATGCTACTGCTTGTGAAACAGGCATCTATATCTATACTATTACTATTAATGGTACTGTAATTGAGCGCAACAAACTAATTGTTGTTAAATAATTTTCTTAACATAAACCATATCTACCCAATTACAGTATGGGTAGGTATGGTTTTTAATAATGAATTATGAAAAAAGTACCAATTCTATTATTTTTTTTAACTGCAAATTTTCTATTTCTTTGCGCTCAACCTAAGTATTACGAAAAGAGCATCCGTTGGCAATATTTACATAACGGTTGGAATATTTTCGAAGAAAGTAATAATACTTATCTAATTACGGGATCCAATAGGGATACTTTCTCGCAATGGAATGCCTATAGTTGTCTTATTAATTCACAAGGAGAAATAGACTCTGTTTTTCAACATAATCTTCCTACGGGTTTTGGTAGCACTTGTAATAATGGTATTAAGGTGGAATACGGTTATGTCTTATCAGGTGTAGTAAATCACAATGAAAACCCTATCTCAGCCCAATGCTATGTAGTACAAATTGCTCCTGACGGAAGTTTAATAGATACCGTTTGGGTAGGTATGCAGTATTCACAAAGCAATTGCATCACCCGCACTCCCGACGGCGGTTATTTGTTGGGGGGCTATAGCAGGCAGCCGACTGAATTTAGCCGTCGTCCCTATCTTGTTCGTCTAAATGCCGATATGGAAGTAGTGTGGGATAGCACCTACATCATTCCTACCGTAGGCTTTGGCTTGGGTTATTTTACGGAACTTATAGCCGATACCACCAATAATTCTTATTATGCCCTATCTATTGCAAGTTATCAGCCTTATGATTTGGTTTGGTTACACTTAGATGATACAGGAACGATACTTGACCATCGTGTTTTTCCAAGCACTCCTTACGACTGGCCTACCAATACAGCCAGTATTAGTATCTGGGGGGAAGCAATGATAAGAGCCAAAGATGGTGATTTTGTGTTAAGCATATCAGAAATACAATTGGACGATCCCATTGGTTGTTATCTATTAAAACTAAGCCCCGATGGTGACACCGTTCGTTGGAAAAAGAAAATAGACACCATTGGCTACATCAGTAAAATTCATCAATTGGCAGATAGTAGCTTTATATTAGGTGGGTCGGTCAGTGCTTTGCAACCCGATGACATATCTTTGCAAGGTGCTGTAGCTCATGTATCCAAAGACGGCGATGTATTATGGAAGCGTATATATGGCGGCACCGAGAACGACTATATTTATGACTTCACGCCAACCTCCGATGGTGGGTATTTTTGTACAGGTAGAATAGAGAGCAACCTGCCCAATGGTGGTGCCAACGTCTATCTCCTCAAAACCAACTGCATGGGGCTGCTCACCGAGCCACAAGCTGCTTTTTCTGCCACTATGGATACTGCCGCTCTCACAGCCTCCTTCCAAAACCTCTCCGAATTTGTATACCCTGACAGCATAGACGGCGGGCATTTCATCTGGGACTTTGGTGATGGTGCGGTTTCGTCAGAGATAAGTCCTACACATACCTACGCACAAGGTGGCAACTACACCGTTACGCTCACAGCCCTTGTGTGTTCCGACACCAGCGTGTTTGTGCAAGAGGTAAGTACATGGGCGGTGGGGCTGCCGCAAATGGGAATGGAGGGATTTGCGGTATATCCCAATCCCGCTCAAGACCATTTAGTAGTAGAAAATCATAGTTTGGAAAAAAGTGCTACTTTTGTGCTATACGACGTGCTGGGCAGGCAGGTTTTGTCTTTTACCCCTAACAATCAGTCTGTCGTTCCTATTGAGCATCTGCCTTCGGGTGTTTATTTGTATCAGTTTATTAATCCTCAAAAAAACGTATTGCAACAAGGTAAAGTAAGTGTATTTCGCTAAGGATTACACAACTATCCCTTGTCACAAGTTTATGACAAAAAAAGCAAAATGGCTGTCCCGAAACTCGCGTTTTGAGACAACCATTTTGCTTTTTGTCTATCGGGTATGAGTAGCATTCATTAACCGTATTGTTGTTATTGAATTGCTACTGTTTTCCGATTATTCTTTCACCATGCGAACGGTTTGGATTTCGTTACCACTTTGTAGGGTAATGAAATATACGCCAACAGCATAGTTTGTTACGTCTAATTGTGCCACGTTCAAGCCTTTGTTAGCATTGAAAGTTTGCGTTCCGACCAATCTGCCTGCTACATCATAGCTGCGAATAGTTATTGTTTCGCTATTAGCATTCACAAAACTAATGTTAGCTATATTGGTAGCGGGTACAGGATATATGCCCACAATACCGAGTTTCACTTCGCCGCGTAGTAGCGTGATAGTTGCTACTTCGGAGGTAGTGCCATCAAAGTCTGTTTGGAGTAAGCGATAATAGCTCAATCCCGCAGGTGCTTCTTTGTGTAAGTAGTGGTAGGTGTGGGTAGTGGTAGTATTACCGTTGCCGTCAAGCATTGCAATGTTGGTAAAGTTAATACCGTCTGTGGCGTGTTGCAAAGTATAGAAGTCGTTGTTGATTTCAGAGGCACTAATCCATTGTAGGAAGTTGCCTTCTGTTTGTACTTCGCCTTCAAAACTTAACAATTCTACAGGAGTAGGACTACATGTTTGAATATCGGTTTGTGTGGCAGTACAACCTACTGCGTCCATTACCACCAATTCATACAATTCGCCTTCTGGTACGCTAAACACGGTAGGCGTTGTTCCGTCTGTATTGCCTGTTAAGGTTTCGCCTGTGGAAGGTATGTGTACTTCGTAGGTATAAGAACCAACTCCACCGTTTACAAAGAATATAACTTGATAAGCAGGGTTGTTGGCATTGTTGTTAGAACAGTCAATACCTGATGTTATCTGAATAGGATTTGCATCGCAATTCGGTGTAACGGTAATGGTTACAGTGGCTTCGTCGCAGGCTTGTGGGTTGCCATCATCGCAAACAGTATAGGTAAAGGTATCTGTACCTGTAAAGTTTTCGTTAGGTATGTAGGTAAATGTACAGTCATCGTTATAGACTACTGTTCCATTGACGGCTTGTGTGAAGGTGCTTACTGTAAAATTGTCGCCTTCGGCATCAAAATCGTTGCTACAAACGGTGATGATAGCAGGTGTATCTGTCTCAATAGAGATTTCATCATCGTTGGCAGTAACGGTATTATCAACAGGGTCGATGGTTATCGTTACTGTGGCTTCGTCACAAGCTGTTGGTGAGGCATCGTCACAAATGGTATAGGTAAATACATCTGTGCCTACATAATCTGGGTCAGGAATGTAGGTAACAGTACCATCAGGATTTTCTACTACTGTACCATGTTGTGGGTCATCAACTACTGTAATGGTAAAGTCGTTGCCTTCGGGGTCGAAGTCGTTGGTCAAAATGTCAATGGTTACAGAAGTGTTTTGGTCTGTAGTGGCATTGTCATCAATCGCTACCACATTGTTGTCAAGTTGCTCGATAGTAATAATTACTACTGCATCGTCACACGCTTGTGGCACACCGTCATCGCAAATAGTATAGGTAAATACGTCTGTTCCTGTAAAGCCGGGGTCTGGAAGATAGGTGACAGTGCCATCAGGATTTTGGGTAACTGTACCATTGCTTGGGTCATCTACTACCGTAATCGTGAAGGTATCGCCTTGTGGGTCGAAGTCGTTGGTCAAGATATCGATAGTTACAGGTGTGTCGGGCAAGGTCGTTTCGGCATCATCATTGGCTACCACATCGTTGTCGGGCATTGGAATAGTAATCGTTACCACAGCATCGTCACACGCTTGCGGGTTGCCGTCGTCACAAATGGTATAGGTAAACACATCTGTACCAAAGAAATCGGTGTCAGGTGTGTAAGTAAATGTACCATCGTTGTTATAGACTACTGTACCATTGTTAGGCTGTGTGAAATCGGTAACATCGAAGTTGTCGCCTTGTGGGTCGAAGTCGTTGTTGAATACATCGATATCTACAGCGGTATTGACACTTGTTTCATCACTATCATTGTTCGCAACGACGCTATTGTCGGGTTGTTCTTGAACGGTAATAATCACTACTGCTTCGTCACATGCTTGTGGGTTGCCGTCGTCGCAGATGGTATAGGTAAATACATCATCGCCCGTAAATCCTTCGTTAGGAATATAGGTGAAGGTACAGTCATCGTTATAGATAATGGTACCGTTCAATGCTTGTGTAAAACCAGTAATTTCGAAGTTATCGCCTTCGGCATCGAAGTCATTGCTACATACTTCTATGTCAACATTGGTGTTTTCATCGGTAGTAGCTGTATCATCGTTGGCAGTAACGGTATTATCAGGTTGCTCTTCGATGGTGATGATAACTATTGCTTCGTCACACGCCACAGGATTTCCGTCATCACAAATAGTATAAGTAAATACATCGGTGCCGCTATAGCCTGGGTCAGGCAAGTAGGTTAATGTACCATCAGGGTTTTCTGTTACTGTACCATTTTGTGGTTGTGTGAAATCAGTCACCGTAAAGTCGTTGCCTTCGGGGTCGGTGTCGTTGTTCATTACGTCAATAACTACAGGTGTGTCTAATTCGGTAGTTTCTGCATCGTTGTTGGCAATAACCGTGTTTTCGGGTTGCTCTTCGATGGTGATGATAACTACTGCTTCGTCACACGCCACAGGATTTCCGTCATCACAAATAGTATAAGTAAATACATCGGTG